>CAMFLJ010000031.1 GCA_945957335.1 uncultured Actinomycetes bacterium
CCTCCAGCACGCGGCGCATCAGGGCCGAGCCGATCACCACGCCGTCGGCCACCTGGGAGACCTCGACGGCCTGCTGGGCGGTGGAGACGCCCACGCCCACCAGCACCGGCTTGTCGGTGACGGCCTTGAGGCGCCGGGCGATGACCAGCGACGAGGCCGCCAGCGCGTCGCGCTCACCGGTGACGCCCAGGAGGCCCACGGCGTAGACGAAGCCCCGGGCCCGGGCCACGACCTGCGGCAGGCGGTCGTCAGGTGCGGTCGGGGCGGCCAGCAGCACGGTCTCGACGCCGGCGGCGTCGGCCGCGGAGGCCCACGGGCCGACCTCCTCGAGCGGCAGGTCGGGGAGAATCGCGGCGGCCACCCCCGCCTCGGCCAGCGACGACGCGAAGCGCTCGTGGCCCATGTGGAAGGCGAGGTTGTAGTAGGTCATCACGGCCAGCGGCACGCCGGCGTCGATGGTGCGCAGCTCGTCGAGGATGGTGACCGGGGTGGCCCCCTCGGCCAGGGCCCTCTCGCTGGCCTCCTGGATCACCGGGCCGTCCATCACCGGGTCGGAGAACGGGATGCCGATCTCGATGGCGTCGGCGCCGGCATCGGCCACGGCCCGCACGACCTCGGCCCAGTCGGTGCCGTAGCCGCCGGTGACGTAGGGGACGAGGAGCTTGCGGCCGGCGTCACGGCCTCTCCGCAGGGCGGCCTCGAGGGTGCCCGGCTCGGTGGGGGCGTCGGGGATCAGCAGGCCCTCGTCGGCCGCGGTGGGTGCGGTGGGCGCGGTGGGGCTCATCCGAGGATCTCCATCATCTGGCCGACGTCCTTGTCACCGCGGCCCGAGAGGTTCAGCAGCACCGTCCGGCCGGCGAGGGCGGCTCGGTCGCGGCTGATCCAGGCCAGGGCGTGGGCCGGCTCGAGCGCCGGGATGATGCCCTCGGTGCGGCTGAGCAGCTGGAAGGCGTCGATGACCTCGGCGTCGGTGACCTGCTCGTAGCGGGCCCGGCCGATGGCCGAGAGGTGGCTGTGCTCGGGGCCCACCCCCGGGTAGTCGAGGCCGGCGGAGATGCTCTGGGCCTCCTGCACCTGCCCGAACTCGTCCTGCATGAGGTAGCTCTTCATGCCGTGCACGACGCCGGGCACGCCGCGGCCGACGGCCGCTCCCCCGGCGGGCTCGACGCCCACCAGCTCGGCGTCGGTGTCGGCGAAGCCGCTGAAGATGCCGATCGCGTTCGAGCCGCCGCCGACGCAGGCGGTGACGACGTCGGGCACCCCACCGTCGAGCAGCGCCGCGCACTGGGCCCGGGCCTCGGTGCCGATGACGGTGTGGAACTCGCGGACCATCCACGGGTACGGGTGGGGGCCCATCACCGAGCCGAGGCAGTAGTGGGTGTTCTCGACGGTGGCCACCCAGTCGCGCATGGCCTCGTTCACGGCGTCCTTCAGGGTGCGGCTGCCGGAGACGGCGGGCACGACCTCGGCCCCGAGCAGGCGCATCCGGAAGACGTTGAGCGCCTGGCGACCCATGTCGACCTCGCCCATGTAGACCATGCACTCCATGCCGAGCAGAGCGGCGGCGGTGGCGGTGGCCACGCCGTGCTGGCCGGCGCCGGTCTCGGCCACCAGGCGGGTCTTGCCCATGCGGCGGGCCAGCAGGGCCTGGCCGAGCACGTTGTTGATCTTGTGGCTGCCGGTGTGGTTGAGGTCCTCGCGCTTGAGCAGCACCCGCACGCCGAGCTCCTCGGACATGCGGTGGCACTCGGTGAGGGGTGACGGCCGGCCGGCGTAGTCGCGCAGCAGGTCGTCGAGCTCGGTCCGGAACCCGGGGTCGGCCCAGGCCTCGCGGAACGCCGCCTCGAGCTCGAGGCAGGCGGGCACGAGGGTCTCGGGGACGTAGCGTCCGCCGAACTCGCCGAAGCGACCGCTGGTAGACGGCTCGGGAAGGGCCATGGGACCGGGGGTGTCCTTGCTCGTGGGATGTGAGGGCGGGCCGAGGCTACGCGGGCCCGTCGGTGGCGGAGAACTCGGAGAGCGCCTCGCCCGCCGCGGCGATGAAGCGGCGCACCTTGACCGGGTCCTTGAGGCCGGGCGAGGCCTCGACCCCGCTGGCCACGTCGACGCCCCACGGGCGCACCCGCTCGACGGCCTCGGCGACGTTGTCGGGCCCGAGGCCCCCGGCCAGGATCACCCGGCGTCCGGCGACGTAGGGGCGGGCCAGCTCCCAGTCGAACGCGACGCCCGAGCCGGGGGTGGTGGAGTCGAGGAGGACGGCGTCGACGGCGTAGTCGTCGATGCGGGCGAGAGCGGGGTCGTCGACGGAGAACGCCTTCACCAGGAACGGCACGTGGCGCCGCACGACGGCGGCCTCGGGAGGCGTCTCGTGGCCGTGCAGCTGGGCGCCGCGCAACCGGGCGTGCTCGACGATCTCGACGATGCGGTCGGGGTGCTCGTCGCGGAACACGCCCACGGCCACCGTGCCCGGGGGCAGCTCGCGCACGATGTCACGGGCGGTGTCGGGGGTGACGCGGCGCGGCGAGCCCTCGGCGAAGATCAGCCCGATGGCGTCGGCGCCCATGGCGACAGCGAACAGGGCGTCCTCGGCGTTGGTGATCCCGCAGACCTTGACGAACACGGGCCGGACGCTACCGCCAGACCCCCGGTCCCACTCCCCCGTTTCCGGGCCCCGAACGCGCTTCTGGTGGAGGTTCTCCCTCCGGATCGGGGGGTGAACCTCCACCAGAACGTGCGGTCAGGCGTCGATCAGGCGGCCGTTGAGGTAGTCGTCGTAGGCGGCGAGGTCGAGGTGGCCGTGGCCGGAGTAGTTGAAGAGGATGACCTTCTCCTCGCCGGTCTCCTTGGCCGCCAGGGCCTCGTCGATCGCACCCCGGATGGCGTGGGCCGTCTCGGGCGCCGGGATCTTGCCCTCGGCCTTGGCGAACTGCATGGCGGCCTCGAAGACCTTGCCCTGTGGGTAGGCCAGCGCCTCGACCCGGCCGTCGCGGTGCAGCTGCGAGACGATCGGCGAGTCGCCGTGGTACCGCAGGCCACCGGCGTGGATCGACGGCGGCATGAAGTCGTGGCCGAGGGTGAACATCGGCATCAGCGGGGTCATGCCGGCGACATCGCCGAAGTCGTAGCGGAACTCGCCCTCGGTGAGCGTGGGGCACGACGCCGGCTCGACCGCCACGAGGCGCACGGCGGCGTCCTCCATGAACGGGAACGCGATGCCGGCGAAGTTCGAGCCGCCACCGCAGGACGCCAGGACCACGTCGGGGCGCACCTCACCGGCGGCGGCGAGCTGCTCCTTGGCCTCGAGGCCGATGATCGTCTGGTGCAGGCACACGTGGTTGAGCACCGAGCCCAGCGCGTAGTGGGTGTCCTCACGGCTCACGGTGTCGCGCACGGCGTCGGAGATGGCGGCGCCGAGCGAGCCGGGGCTCGAGGGGTCGTCGACCGGGCTGGGCACCACGTCGGCGCCCCACAGGCCCATCATCACCTTGCGGTACGGCTTCTGCTCGTAGCTCGCCCGCACCATGTAGACCTTGCACTCGAGGCCGAACTGGGCGGTGGCGAACGACAGCGACGAGCCCCACTGGCCGGCACCGGTCTCGGTGGCCAGGCGGGTGATGCCCTCCTGCTTGTTGTAGAAGGCCTGCGGCACGGCGCTGTTGGGCTTGTGCGAGCCGGCGGGCGACACCGACTCGTCCTTGAAGTAGATGCGGGCCGGGGTGCCGAGCTCCTTCTCGAGCCGCTCGGCGCGCACCAGCGGGGTGGGGCGCCACAGCTTGAGGATGTCGAGGACCTCGCCGGGGATGTCGATCCACGGCGTGGGCGACATCTCCTGCTCGATGAGCGCCATCGGGAACAGCGGCGCCAGGTCGTCGGGGCCCACGGGCTGCTGGGTTCCCGGGTGCAGCGGCGGGTCCATGGGTGTGGCCATGCGGGGCAGCACGTTGAACCAGGCGGTGGGCAGCGAGCTCTCGGGAAGGTTGAAGCGGGTCATCTCGGCTCCTCGGGGACGGGCTGGCGCGGATCTTACGACCGCGCACCCGCCGCCGTCCCAGGGTCGGAGGTCCCTGCTGCCGCTCTGCCGGAGGCTCAGCCGCGGGCGGCAGCGCGCAGCGCGGCGACCCCGACGGTGGGATCGCCCGAGGTGACGAGGTGCTCGCCGACCAGGACGGCGTGGTAGCCGGCCTCGGCCAGCACCCGGGCATCGTCGGGGCCGGTGATGCCCGACTCGGCCACCCGCACCACGCCGCCGGGCATCTGCGGGGCCATGCGCACGGCTCGGGCGGTGTCGACCTGGAAGGTGACGAGGTCGCGCTGGTTGACGCCCACCAGGTCGGCGCCGGCGGCCACCGCCCGGGCCAGCTCGGGCTCGTCGTGGATCTCGACGAGCACGTCGAGGCCGATGCGGCGACCGAGCTCGAGGAACGAGCCGAGCTCGTCGTCGTCGAGGGCAGCAGCGATCAGGAGCACGCAGTCGGCGCCCATGAGGCGGGCGTCGCACACGTCGCGGGCGTCGACGGTGAAGTCCTTGCGGAGCACGGGCAGCGAGCACGCGGCCCGAGCGGCCTGCAGGTCGGCGGGTGAGCCCTGGAAGAACTCGACGTCGGTGAGCACCGACAGGCACGCGGCGCCGCCGGCCTCGTACTGGCGGGCGAGCGCCGCCGGGTCGAGGTCCGGGAACAGCGGGCCCTTCGACGGCGACGCCCGCTTGACCTCGGAGATCACGGCCACGTCGCCGGCCGCGGCCACCGCCTCGACGGCGGCCCGGAAGCCGCGGGTGGGCGGAGCGGCGAGCGCCCGCTCGACGAGATCGTCGAGCGGGCGGTCGTCGGCCTCTGCCGCCGCCCGGTGGGCGGCGAGGATGCGATCGAGGTACGTGCTCAGCTCGGCAGGCCCTTGTTGCCGCCCACCGGGGTGCCCATGACCATCATCGGGGGCTCGGCGAAGAGGCCGCCGATCTTGCCGAACATGGCGCCGATGGCCTCGCTGCCGCCGTGGGCGGCCAGCGCGTCGCCGTCGGTGTAGAGCTCGAAGATCCACACGGTGTTCTCGTCACCGGCGTCGAGGTGGAACGAGTAGATCAGCGTGCCCGGCTCGGTCTCGACCTGCGGGAGCATCGTCGAGAGCAGCTCGACGCCCTCGTCGCGCTTGCCGGGCTGGAACACCATCTTCACGAACAGCGAGGTCTGTGCCATGGGCGGCGACACTAGCGGCCCTCTCCTGGTGCCTCCGCCCGGTTCGGGGCGCCCCCGGCCGGCCGGGGATCAGGGGTCGCGCTCGGCCTGGATGCTGCGGGCGATGGCCATCGCGGGGGCGGCGAGGAAGCCGATCAGGCCGAGCACCACGCCGATGACGCCCACGGCGACGAGCTCGGCGAGCTGGACGATGGCGCCGACCACGAACACCGCGGCGCCACCGAGCAGGAGCGCCGGGGGCGCGACCTGCAGCACCTTCGACACCTCCGTGCCGGCGACGGGCGTGTCGTCGACCAGGCGGGGGTCGACGTCGTCGGTGCCGGTGTCGTAGGGCGTGAAGTCGTAGCTGGCCGCGCCGGGGCGGGCCCGGCGCTGGGCCTTCTGCTCCTCGCGCTGCTCGTCGCGGTAGCGCTCGTCGTAGGCCTTGCGCTTCTGGGCGTCGGACAGGACGGTCCACGCCTCGTTGATGCGCTGCATCTCCCGCTCGTTGGCCAGGCGGTAGGCGTCGGAGGCGGTGCTGTGGAAGTCGGGGTGGTGGTCGCGAGCCAGCTGCAGGTACGCCTTGCGGATCTCGGCGGGCGACGCGGTGGCGTCGACGCCGAGCACGTCGTAGTGGGTGGGCTCAGGCCTGGGCATGGCCCACGAACGGTGGCTCGACCACGCCGGCGGGCACCCACCCCTCGACCGACTCGACCTGCACGGTGGCACCCACCTCGACGGCCCGGGCCAGCGGCGCCAGGGCCAGGCCGGGGTGGCCGGGCGAGAGCGGCGGGGTGGAGCTGGTGACGGTGCCGACGGGGTCGCCGTCGAGGCGCACCTCGGCGCCGACCACGACGGGGATCTCGCCCTGCACCACCAGCAGGCGCACCGGGCGGGGCACGTTGCCACCCCGGCTGTCGATGCGGGCGACGAGCTCCTGGCCCGTGTAGCAGCCCTTGGTGAAGCTCACGCTGGCGTCGATCAGCCACTGGCCGGCCTCGGCCGGGATGGTGTCGGTGGTGAGCTCGGCACCCATCGCCGGCACCCCGTGGGCGATCCGGTACCGCTCCATCGTCTCCGGTCCCGCGAGCTCCGTGGCCACAGGGGCGACGCCGACCACCACCGAGCCGTCGAGGGCGAGGCTGTCGGAGCCGACGACCCCGGGGCCGACGACCCCGGGGCCGACGACGGGAGCCTGGAGGACCAGCGGACCGGGGTCGGCACCCTCGATGGGGGCGGCGGCACCGGCTGCGGCCCGGAAGCCTTGGCCGTGGATCGTGCGCGGCTCGGAGATCTCGGCCTTGGTGCGCAGGAGGAACCGCTGGAGGCGGGCGACCAGGGCGTCACCGAAGCCCTCGTCGACGTCGAGGACGTAGTCCTCGTCGTTGCGGCGGGTCACGCGCAGCCAGGCGTCGACCTTCCCGGTGGGCTGGAGGATCAGCGACCACGTGGAGGCGCCGTCGGGCAGGGCCACGACCTCCTGGCTGAGCTGGCCCTGCAGGTAGCGGCCGGCGTCGGGGCCGGTCACGGTGACGACGTCGCGGGTGATCGGCCCCACGCCGCCCTCGCGCTCGACGCGCTCCCACTCGGCCAGCAGCTCGGTCACCTCGTCGGACATGGCGCCCAGTCTCTCAGGTCCCCCGCCGCTCCACTCCCCCGTGGCTCGTTTCCGGCCCTTCCAGGGGCGCGAAACGAGCCATCGGGCGCGGGATGGTCGCTCCCTGGCTCGATTCCGGCCCCTCCAGGGGCGCGAAACGAGCCATGGGGTGGGGTCAGGGCTGGGAGGGAGTGGTGCCGCGGCGCTGGGCGGTCATGCGGCGGGCGCCGGGGACGGCCGACAGCAGGGCGGCAGCCTTGTTGTGGCACTCGAGGTCCTCGTGCTCGGGCACCGAGTCGACCACGATGCCCGCACCGGCCTGCACATGGGCGGTGCCGTCGGCGCCCACGACCATCGTGCGGATGGCGATGGCGGTGTCGATGGTGCCGGAGAAGTCGACGTAGCCGACCACGCCGGCGTAGGGGCCCCGCTTGACCGGCTCGAGCGAGTCGATGATCTCCATGGCCCGCACCTTGGGGGCGCCCGACACGGTGCCGGCCGGGAGGGTGGCCCGCAGCACGTCGATGGGCGTGCGCCCCTCGGCCAGCTCGCCCGACACCTGGGAGGTGAGGTGCATCACGTGGCTGTAGCGCTCCAGCACCATCATCTCGTCGACCTTCTCGGTGCCGAAGCGCACCACGCGGCCGACGTCGTTGCGGGCCAGGTCGACGAGCATCACGTGCTCGGCGAGCTC
Source organism: uncultured Actinomycetes bacterium (assembly GCA_945957335.1). GTDB lineage: Bacteria > Actinomycetota > Acidimicrobiia > Acidimicrobiales > Acidimicrobilacustridaceae > CAMFLJ01. The sequence continues at coordinate 7,463 of CAMFLJ010000031.1, forward strand.
CTTGGGGTGCTCGCGCAGCTCGGCACCGAGTCGGCGGTCGTCCTCGTCGGTGCGCCCGCGGCGGCGGGTGCCGGCGATGGGCCGGGAGATGACCTGGCCGTCGACCAGCTTCACCATCGGCTCGGGCGAGGAGCCCACGAGCGAGAGCTCCGGCGTGCGCACGAAGTACATGTACGGGCTGGGGTTCACCTGGCGCAGCACGCGGTACATGTCGAACGGGTCGGCCTCGAGCGGGAACGAGAACCGCTGCGACAGCACCACCTGGAAGATGTCGCCGGCCAGGATGTGCTCCTTGGCGACCTCGACGGCGCGGCCGTAGTCGTCGGCCGACATCGAGCGCCGCACCGCGGGCAGCTCGGGGTCGGGCGTGGGCGGCTCGACCATGGGCTCGGCCAGGGGCCGGGCACCGTCGATGGCCAGGCGGTCGAGGCGCACGAGGGCCTCGTCGTAGAGCCGGTCGAGGGTGGCGTCGTCGGCGCCGGGCGGCACGAGCACGTTGTCGATCAGCGTGACCCGCTGGCGGAAGTGGTCGAACGCGGCGAGCTGGCCGATCACCGACATCACCGCGTCGGGGTAGCCGGTGGCGTCGGTGGGGATGTCGGGCAGGCGCTCGACCTCGCGCACCACGTCGTAGCCGAGGTAGCCGACGAGACCCCCGTGCAGGGGCGGCAGGTCGTCGAGCACCGGCGAGCGGTAGCGCTCGAGGATCCACTCGACGGCCGCGAGGATGCCCTGGTCGGTGGGCAGCTCGGCGGGCAGGTCGCCCTCGACCGACACCACGCCGTCGCGCAGCACCAGGGTGGCCAGCGGGTTGCGGCCCACGAACGACCAGCGGCTCCAGCGCTCGCCGTGCTCGACCGACTCGAACAGGAAGCCGGGCTCGTCGTCGCCGCAGAGGCGAGCGAACGCGGCGACCGGCGTGATCAGGTCGGCCAGCAGCTCGCGCCACACGGGCACGACGGTGTGGTCGGCGGCGAGCTCACGGAACTCGTCGCGGGTGGGCCGGAGCACGTGGCCTCAGGCCTCGCGCACGTCGGAGCTGGTGGACTCCTCGGGGCCGAAGGCGCGGAAGAAGCACGAGTAGTTGCCGGTGTGGCACGCCCCGTTGCCCTCCTGCTCGACGACGAACAGCAGCGTGTCGCCGTCGCAGTCGTAGTAGGCCTCGCGGACGAACTGGCGGTCGCCCGAGGTGTCACCCTTGCGCCACAGCTCCTGGCGGGAGCGGCTCCAGAACACGGTGCGGCCCTCGGCGAAGGTGCGCCGCAGCGACTCCTCGTTCATCCACGCCATCATCAGCACCTTGCCGGTGCCCTCCTCCTGCACGATGGCCGGCACCAGGCCGTCGTCGTTGAAGGTGACGAGCGCGATCTGCTCGTCGGTGGGCTCGAGGGGGGTGGCGACCGGCATGGCGACGAGGCTACCGGCGGCCACCACGGCCCCCGAAACGCGTTGCCCGTCCGGCGCCGGCCTCAGAGGTAGAGGCCGGTGTGGCCCTCTTCGAGGCGGGGCGCGGCCACGGCGTGGATGTCGCGCTCGCGAAGGATGATGAAGGCGTCGCCCCGGACCTCGACCTCGTAGCGGTCCTCGGGGTTGAACAGCACCTGGTCACCCGGCTCCATCGAGCGCACGTTGGGCCCCACGGCGACGACGGCGGCCCACACGAGGCGCTTGCCCATCTGGGCGGTGGCGGGGATCAGGATGCCGCCGGTGGAGCGGCGCTCGCCCTCGGCCCCACCCATCCGCACCAGGATGCGGTCGTTCAGCATCTTGATCGGGAGCTTGTCGTCGGGGCCGGCGGCCTCGAGGGCGTGGTCGTCGGTCTGGCTGGTCGTCACGCCGCCGACGGTACCGTCTGCCGCCGTGGCCGACGACACCGAGACCCAGACCCTCACACTCACCACCGCCGACGGCATCGAGCTGGAGGCCGAGGTCCGCCTGCCGGCCCCCGGCACCGGCGGCGACGACGCCGTGGCGGGCGCGGTCGTGCTCGCCCACCCCCACCCCGCGCAGGGTGGGTCGATGGCGTCGCTGGTGACCTCCGAGCTGTTCCGCCTGCTCCCCCAGCGGGGGTTGGCCACGCTCCGCTTCAACTTCCGCGGGGTCGGCGGCTCGGGTGGTGAGCACGCCCACGGCCGCGAGGAGGGCCACGACATCACCGCCGCCATCGGTGCGCTGCGCGAGCTGCACACCGACGGTCCGCTGGTGCTGTCGGGCTGGTCGTTCGGCGGCGACGTGTCGCTCTCGCTCACCGACCCCCGCATCGACGGCTGGGCGGCGGTGGCCCCTCCCCTGCGGGTCCTGCCCCTCGACGAGCTCTCCGCCGCCGCCGGGGCCGACCCCCGACCCAAGCTGCTGATCGTCCCCGAGCACGACCAGTTCCGGCCGCCCGAGCCCGCCCGTGAGGCGACGGCCGGGTGGGTCAACACCACCGTCGAGGTGGTGCCCGGCGCCGACCACTTCCTGGTCGGGCGCACCGACAAGGCGGCCCGCCTGGTGGCCGCCTTCGCCGCCTCGCTGGCCTGAGCCGCACCGGTGCGCCCCGAGGTCGCCGGCGCGACCGTCCAGCGCACCGTTCCGCAGGTGGAGGGGCCTAGGGGCGGACGGTGACGCCGGCAGCGGCCATGTGGTCCTTGGCCTCGTGCACGGTGTGCTCGCCGAAGTGGAAGATCGACGCGGCCAGCACCGCGTCGGCGCCGCCCTCGGTGACGCCCTCGACGAGGTGGTCGAGGGTGCCGACCCCGCCCGACGCGATCACCGGCACGCCCACCGCGTCGGCCACCGCCGAGGTGAGCTCGGTGTCGAAGCCGTCGCGGGTGCCGTCACGGTCCATCGAGGTGAGCAGGATCTCGCCGGCGCCGAGCGACTCGGCCCGACGGGCCCACTCGATCACGTCGGTGCCGGTGGGGGTGCGCCCGCCGTGGGTCCACACCTCCCACCCGCCGAGGGGCGTGCCGTCGTCGTCGCGCCGGGCCCGGGCGTCGATGGCCACGACGACGCACTGGTTGCCGAACTCGGCGGCGATCTCGGAGATCAGCTCGGGCCGGTCGACCGCGGCGGTGTTCACCGACACCTTGTCGGCGCCGGCGCGCAGGAGGCGCCGGGCGTCGTCGACGGTGCGGATGCCGCCGCCGATGGTGAACGGGATGAACACCTGCTCGGCCGTGCGGCGAACGACCTCGACGATGGTCTCGCGCTGGTCGGAGGAGGCGGTGATGTCGAGGAACACCAGCTCGTCGGCGCCCTCGGCGTCGTAGCGGGCGGCCAGCTCGACGGGGTCACCGGCGTCGCGCAGGCCGACGAAGTTGACGCCCTTCACCACCCGGCCGGCGTCGACGTCGAGGCACGGGATGACGCGGGCGGTCCTCACACCGTCGCCCCGGTGCCGGCCGCCGCGGCGGGCGGTGCGTCGATGCGGCGGGCCCGCACGAGCGTGTCGATCGCGGTGCGCTCGCCGTCGGGTGTGGCCACCGCCCGCTCGACGACGCCCGAGCGCTCGGTGACGAGCTCGATGCCCAGCTCGAGCTCGGCCGCGGCGATGTCGTCGAGCACGTCCTCGGCGGTGGTGAGCACCACCGGGTCCTGGGGGCCGCCGTGGCCCTCCGACAGGTTGCGCAGGTCGTGGCACACGAGCAGGAACGTGCCGCCCGGGGCGAGGGCCCGCACCGCGTTGCGCAGGGCGAGGCGGCGGACGTCGGCGGGCACCTGGAGGTAGAAGACGACGACCAGGTCGTAGCCGTGGTCGGCCTCCCAGGTGGTGAGGTCTGACTCGACCCACGTGGCGGTGACGCCGTGCTCGGCGGCCAGGCGCTCGGCCTTGGCCAGGCCGACGCCGGCGAAGTCGACGCCCGTGACCTGCCACCCCTGGGTGGCCAGCCACACCGCGTTGCGGCCCTCACCGCAGGCCAGGTCGACGGCCCGGCCGGGCTCCAGGCCCTCGACCTCGGGCGGCAGGAACTGGTTGGGCTCGCCCTTCCAGATCAGCTCGGCCGTGTCGTAGCGGGCGTTCCAGTCGGCGGCGTCCATGGCGGAAGTGTACGGAGCCGGCCCGTCGGGCCAGAACGGCTCAGGCCCGGGCGGAGGCCAGCGCCTCGGTGAGGGTGAAGGCACCCTCGTAGAGCGCCCGCCCGATGATGGCGCCCGACAGGTGGCGGCCCTCGGCCCGCAGCCCGGCGAGGGCCCGGACGTCGTCGAGGCGACCGACGCCGCCCGAGGCGATGATCGGCACCTCGGAGGCGGCCAGGACCTCCGCCAGGCCCTCGAGGTCGGGGCCCTCGAGGGTGCCGTCGCGCCCGATCTCGGTGACGATCAGCGCAGCGACGCCGCAGTCGGCGAACTCGCGGGCGACGTCGAGCAGGTCGCGGCCCGAGCCCTTCTCCCAGCCCCGCACGGCCACGTCGCGGCCCCGGGCGTCGAGGCCCACGGCGACGGGCATCTGGGTGGCCAGCCGGCGCACGAGCGCGGGCTGCTCGAGGGCGGCGGTGCCGAGCACGACGCGGGCCACGCCGGCGTCGAGCAGCTCGATGGCGGAGTCCTCGTCGCGGATCCCGCCGCCGGTCTGCACCGGCACGTCGACGGCGCGGGCGATGTCGGCGATGACGTCGCGGTTCACGGCCCGGCCGCTGCGCGCCGCGTCGAGGTCGACGACGTGGATCCACTGCGCGCCCTCGGCGGCGAAGGCCTCGGCCTGGGCGACGGGGTCGTCGTTGTAGACGGTCTCGCGGTCGTAGTCGCCCTGGTAGAGGCGCACGGCGCGGCCGCCGCGCAGGTCGATGGCGGGGTACAGGTCCATCAGCGCTGGTCCTCCTGGGCGGGGCGGCCGGCGGCCGCGGCGGCCGCCTCGACGAAGCCCCCGAGCAGCGCCAGGCCGGTGGCGCCGGACTTCTCGGGGTGGAACTGGGTGGCCCACAGCGGGCCGCGCTCGACGGCGGCGGCCACCGGGCCGCCGTAGTCGCAGGTGGCCACCACGGTGGGGTCGGCGGCGTCGGCGGCGTAGGAGTGCACGAAGTACACCCACACCGGGTCGTCGAGCGCGGCGAACAGGGCGCTGGGGCGGCGCACGTCGAGCAGGTTCCACTGCATCTGGGGCCGCTTCACGGTGTCGGGCAGCAGGCGCAGGGTGCCGGGCAGGACGCCCAGGCCGGCGACGCCGGGCGACTCCTCGGAGCCCTCGTAGAGCAGCTGCATGCCCACGCAGATCCCGAGGAACGGCCGGCCGCTGGCGGCGGCGTCGACGGCCTCGGCGTCGAGGCCGGAGGCCCGCAACGCGTCCATGCACGCGCCGAACGCCCCGACCCCCGGAAGCACCACGGCGTCGGCGTCGCGGATCAGGCCGTGGTCGGCGGTGAGGCGGGCGTCGGCGCCCACGTGTTCGAGCGCCTTCTGGGCCGAGCGGAGGTTGCCGATGCCGTAGTCGAGCACCGCGACCAGCGGTCGCCCGGCGGCGGGACCGTCGGTCACAGCACGCCCTTGGTCGACGGCACGCCGCCGCCCTCCACGGCGACGGCGTCGCGGAGCGACCGGGCGACGGCCTTGAACGTGGCCTCGATCAGGTGGTGGGTGTTGACGCCGCGCACCGAGGTGATGTGCAGGGTGATGGCGGCCGAGGTGACGAAGGCGCGCCAGAACTCCTCGATCAGCTGCGGGTCGAAGGGCGGGTCGCTGAGGATCTTCTGGCCCGGGAAGTCGACCTCGTAGTGCAGGTAGGGCCGACCCGAGAGGTCGAGGGCGACGTCGATGAGCGCCTCGTCGAGCGGCACCCGGTTGGAGGCGAAGCGGCGCACGCCGCGCTTGTCGCCGACCGCCGCCCTGAACACCTCGCCGAGGGCGATGCCGACGTCCTCGACGGTGTGGTGGTGGTCGATCTCGAGGTCGCCGGTGGCCCGGACGACGAGGTCGAAGCCGCCGTGGCGGCCGAGCTGGGCGAGCATGTGGTCGAAGAACGGGATGCCGGTGGAGGTCTCGACCGTGGTGTCGCCGTCGAGGTCGAGCTCGATGAGGATGTCGGTCTCGGAGGTGGTGCGGGCGACGGTGGCGGCGCGGCGGCCGTCGTCGGTGCGGGTGGCGCTCACGTGAGGATCTCCTCCAGGGCGTCGAGGAACGCGTCGTCCTCGGTGGGGGTGCCGATCGTGACCCTGAGGCAGCCCTCGAGGCGGGGCCACGACGAGCAGTTGCGGACCAGGACGGAACGGTCGACCAGCTGCTGCCACACCTCGGCGCCGTCGGCGGCCGTCGGGCGGAACAGCACGAAGTTGGCACCGGAGGGCCAGACCTCGACGGGCAGGTCGGTGAGGCGGGCGACGAGGCGGCCGCGCTCCTCGACGAGGCGGGCGACGCGCTCGTCCATGGCCCCGACGTGGTCGAGGGCGAGGCACCCGGCGATCTGCTTGAGCGCGTCGAGGTGGTAGGGCAGCACGACCTTCTCGAGCTCGGCCACGACCTCGGCCGGGCCCACGAGGTAGCCGAGGCGGGCCGCGGCCATCGACCAGGTCTTGGAGAAGGTGCGGCTCACGACCAGCGGCACGTCGTCGGCCACCAGGCCGAGCGCCGACCACGGCGCGAACTGGCCGTAGGCCTCGTCGACGACGAGCAGCCCGTCGACCGCCTGCACCATCTCGAGGGTGGCCCGCACGGTGGCCTCGTCGTCGACGACGCCGGTGGGGTTGTTGGGCGAGCAGAGGAACGCCACCGACGGCTCGGTGAGCGACACCACCCGGCGCACCTCGTCGAGGTCGACGGAGAAGTCGGCGGCGCGCTCGCCCTCGGCCACGGCGGTGCCGGCGAGGCGCGCGATGTGCGAGTGCAGGGCGTACGTGGGCTCCCACACCGCGGCGGTGCGACCGGGCCCGCCGTAGGTGAGCAGCACCGTCTGGAGGACCTCGTTGGAGCCGTTGGCCACGAAGACCTGCTCGGGCCCGACGCCGTGGAGCCCGCCGATGGCGGTGCGCAGCTCGGTGGCGGCCCGATCTGGGTAGCGGTGCCAGTCGACGGTCTCGACGGCGCGGGCGAGCTCGCCGACCCACTGGGGTGGGGGCGCCTCGGGCGACTCGTTGGTGTTGAGCCGGACGGTGACGTCGAGCTGCGGCGAGTGGTAGCCCTCCATGAGGGCGACGTCGTCGCGGGGCCGGATCACGAGCCGCTCCCCTCGTCGGCGAGTCGCCGCTCGCGCAGGCGCACCGACTCGGCGTGGGTCGCGAAGCCCTCGGCCTCGGCGATGGCGGCCACGACGGGCGCGGCCGCCGCGAAGCCCTCGCGGTCGACGTCGACGACGTGCACCTGCTTGGTGAAGTCGTCGACGGTGAGGGCGCTGCCGTAGCGGGCGCTGCCGAAGGTGGGCAGCACGTGGCTGGGGCCGGCCACGTAGTCGCCGATCGAGGCGGGGGCGAGCGGGCCGAGGAACACGGCACCGGCGTGGCGGACGAGCGGCACGAGCGCCTCGGGGTCGGCGGTGATGATCTCGAGGTGCTCGGGGGCCACGTGGTTGACCACCGCCATGGCGGCCTCGGGCCCGTCGACCAGCGCGCAGAACCCGCCGCCCTCGAAGGTCGAGCGGATCTCGGCCGAGCGGGGGGCCTCGGCGACGAGGCGGGCGAGGGCGGCGTCGACCGCGTCGGCCACCTGCTCGTCCCAGGTGACGAACCAGGCCAGGCCGTCGGGGCCGTGCTCGGCCTGGACCATGAGGTCGATGGCGGCGTAGTCGACCGGTGCGGTGTCGTCGGCGACGACGACGATCTCGGAAGGACCGGCAAAGGCCATCGGCACCCCGACCTGGCCGGCGACCTCGCGCTTGGCGAGGGCGACGTAGACGTTGCCGGGACCGGCGATGACGTCGACCGGGGCGATGGTGTCGGTGCCGTAGGCCATGGCGGCCACGGCCTGGGCGCCGCCGACGGCGTACACCTCGTCGACCCCCGCGAGCGCCGCGGCCGCCAGGGTCGAGGTGGCCACCCGGCCGGTGGCACGGTCGGGCGGGACGCACAGCACGACCTCGGGCACCCCGGCCACACGGGCGGGGACGGCGGTCATGAGCACCGACGACGGATACGAGCCCCGGCCGCCCGGCACGTAGCAGCCGGCCCGGTCGACGGGCACCGACCGGCCCCGCACGGTGATGCCGCCGCGGCGGAACGTGTGGTCGGGGCGCAGCTGCGACTCGTGGAACTCGCGGACGGCGTCGCGCGCCTCGGTGAGCGCGGCGACCAGCTCGGCCGGGGCCTCGGTGAGCGCGGCCTGCACCTCGGCGTCGGGCACGCGGATGGCCGTGTCGGCGACGCCGTCGAAGCGCTCGGTGTACTCGCGCAGGGCCACGTCGCCGCGGGCCCGCACGTCGGCCACGATCGCCTGCACCGCGGCCACCGGGCCCTCGCCCCCGGGGTCGGGTCGCGGCAGGCCCTCTGTGAGGGCCGAGCCCATGCGGCCACGGAGGTCGAGACGGTTCAGCACGCCGGCAGACGCTAGCGGTCGGGGGCCACGCCCCCGGCACGGGTTGGCGCCGCTCAGCGCACCCGGCGCGACACCGCGGAGAGCCGGCGGTACGCCTGCCGCAGCGAGCGCTCGACCTCGTAGAGGTCGTGAGCCGTCGACTCGTCGCCCTCCTGCTGCATCTGATCGGCGAACGCGGAGACCTTCTTCAGCAGCTCCTCGAGGCTGGTGCTGGCGCTGGACAGGACGGCTCGACGGTGCTCCACGGGGCGAGCCTCCCACAGCGGCGCCCGCCACCGGCCACCCGCGGCCGCCGACGCTCCGGGGGCGGGCGAAAAAGAAGCCGACGCCCCTCGAGGGGGCGTCGGCAAGGCGACACTGGGCGGCGGATCCCAGTAGGTGTCGCCGTACCAGGTGGCGGGAACCTGGTAGCGGCCAACATAGCGCGCGATGCCTCCGAGGGAAACGCATCGAACGTCAAAATCGCGGACAAACCTCGCGGGGGCCGTCGTCAAAGGTGCTGGTACAAGCTTCGCCCGGCCGAAAGGTCGGCGCGCCTAGGGTTCATAAGCCCCCTGACTGACCAGACGGCACCGGGACGTTCGTACCAGCCGCCGCTCACACGAGTGAGGCAGGGCAGAAGTCGTTGAGCACGCACTCGCCGCAGCGTGGCTTGCGCGCCACACACACGCGGCGCCCGTGGAGGATGAGGAGCAGCGAGAACAGGCCCCGGCTGGCGGCGGGCACCATCGGGTTGAGCTCCATCTCGACCTTGACCGGGTCGGTCTCGGTCGTGAGCCCCAGGCGCAGCGACAGGCGACCCACGTGGGTGTCGACCGGCAGGCCGGGCAGGTCCATGGCGACGCTGCGCACCACGTTGGCGGTCTTGCGACCCACCCCCGGCACGGTGACGAGGTCCTTCATGGCCGACGGCACCTCGCCCCCGTAGCGCTCGACCAGCGCCTGGGCCATGCCGATCAGCGAGCGGGTCTTGTTCTTGTAGAAGCCGGTGCTGCGCACCAGCTCCTCGACGTCCTCGGGGTGGGCGACGGCCAGGTCCTCGGGCGTGGGGTACCGGGCGAACAGCGCCGGGGTCACCATGTTCACGCGGGCGTCGGTGCACTGCGCCGACAGGATCGTGGCGGCCAGCAGCTCGTAGGGGTTGCGGTGGTCGAGCTCGCAGTGGGCGTCGGGGTACTCGTCCGACAACCGGGTGAAGGTCTCGCGGGCCCTGCCGTTGGGTGTCCGGGGTCGCCCCATCGGGCGCCGACACTACCGGCCAACGACCGCCGCCCATCCCACCGCCCCGCCCCGCCCGGGGCCACCGGGCCGCGCCGGTAGCCTCGCCCACCGTGCGGAACGAGACACTCGACGACCAGGGGCGCCTCGTCCTGCTGGAGGCCGAGCCGGCCACCGAGGCCGACGGCCTCGACGCCGCCGCAGCCGGGCTCGTGCTGGTGCGCGAGGTGCTGCAGCTGCGCCGTCCGCTGCCGGCCGACCCTCCCCCGCCGCTCGACGTGCGCCCCTTCCGCCCCGGCCCCGACGACGAGGCCTTCCTCGCGGTGAACAACCGGGCGTTCCGCTGGCACCCCGACCAGTCGGGCTGGACGACCGCCGAGCTCCACGCGGCCGAGGCCGAGCCGTGGTTCGACGCGGAGGGCTTCCTGCTCCACGAGCGCGACGGCCGCCTCGCCGGCTTCTGCTGGACCAAGGTCCACCCGGCCACCGCCACCGACCCGGCGCTGGGCGAGATCTACGTGATCGCCGCCGACCCCGACTTCACCGGGATCGGCCTGGGCCGGGCGCTCACCCTCGCCGGCCTCGACCACCTGGCCCGGCAGGGCCTCACCGTCGGGATGCTCCACGTCGAGGGCACCAACGTGGCCGCCCGCGGCCTCTACGACGCCCTGGGCTTCACGCTGCACTCCGCCCACCGCTGGTGGGGCCCGGAGGGCACTCCCCCGCCCGTAGCCTGAGCCGGTGCCCAGCCGCTACGACGTCGACCGCGACGAGCTCGCCGCCCTCCTCGACGGCGAGCCCCGCTACCGCGTCGACCAGGTGTGGGCGGGCCTCTACGAGCAGCGGGCCGAGCCGGCCGAGATGACCTCGCTCCCGAAGGCGCTGCGGGCCCGCCTCGAGGCGGAGCTGCCCACGGCGCTCGAGCCCGTCACCGAGTCGGTGAGCGACGACGGCGACACGGTGAAGTGGCTGTGGGCGCTCGACGGCGGCGCCCGGGTCGAGACCGTGCTCATGCACTACCCCGAGCGCTCCACCGCGTGCGTGAGCACCCAGGCCGGGTGCGCCATGGCGTGCGGGTTCTGCGCCACCGGCCAGGCCGGCTACGAGCGCAACCTCACCACCGGCGAGATCGTCGAGCAGGTGGTGCGCGCCGCCCGGGCCGCGGCCGAGGGGCCCACGCCGCGCCGGCTCTCGAACATCGTGTTCATGGGGATGGGAGAACCCATGGCCAACTACGACCGGGTGTGGGATGCCGTGCGGCGCATCCACGGCGACCTCGGCCTGTCGGCCCGCCACCTCACCATCTCGACGGTCGGCATCATCCCCGGCATCCGCCGCATGGCCGCCGAGGACCTCCCGGTGAACCTGGCGGTCTCGCTCCACGCCGCCAACGACCGGTTGCGCGACGAGCTCGTGCCGATCAACCGCCGCTACCCGCTCGCCGACCTCTACGACGCCTGTGCCGACTACCTC
>CAMFLJ010000032.1 GCA_945957335.1 uncultured Actinomycetes bacterium
GTCCTGGGCCTCGTGGGTGCTGGCGCCGAGGTGGGGCGTGACCACGACCTCGGGCAGCTCGAACAGCGGCGACTCGGTGGTGGGCTCGGAGTCGAACACGTCGAGGGCGGCACCGCCGACGTGGCCGCTCTTGATGGCCTCGGCCAGGTCGGCCTCCACGACGATGCCGCCGCGGGCCACGTTGATCACGCGGATGCCCTTCTTGGCCTTGGCCAGGCGCTCGGCGTTGATGAGCCCGACTGTCTCCGGGGTCTTCGCCACGTGGATCGTGATGAAGTCGGAGGTGGCGAGCAGCGTGTCGAGGTCGAGCAGCTCGATGTTCATGCGGCGGGCCATCTCGTCGGACACGAAGGGGTCGTAGGCCACGACCTTCATGCCGAACGCCATGGCCCGCTGGGCCACGAGCTTGCCGATGCGGCCGAGGCCGACGACGCCGAAGGTCTTGTCGGCCAGCTCGACGCCGGTCCAGCGGCTGCGCTCCCACCGGCCCGACTTGAGGGCGGCGTCGGCCTGGGGCACGTTGCGGGCCTGGGCGAGCAGCAGCGCCATGGTGTGCTCGGCGGCCGAGAGGATGTTCGACTGCGGGGCGTTGACCACCATCACGCCGCGGTCGGTGGCCGCCGCGGTGTCGACGTTGTCGAGGCCGATGCCGGCCCGGCCCACCACGACGAGGGCGGTGCCGGCGGCGAGGACCTCGGCGGTGACCTGGGTGGCGGAGCGGATGATCAGGGCGTGGGCGCCCTTGATGGCCTCGAGCAGCTGGTCGGGGTCGAGGCCCTCCTGGACGTCGACGGTGTGGCCCGCGGCGCGGAGGCGGTCGAGGCCGCCGTCGGCGATGGGTTCGGTGACGAGGATGCGGGCCATAGGGCTCCAATCCTGACCGGGCGGGCGGCGGGCCGCCAACCGATAGGGGCCCTCAGGGCGCCGTGTGACCGATCACCGCGACATCAGCTGGTAGGTGACGAAGAAGGCCACCAGCGGGATCAGCACCAGGGCGACGGCGAAGCCGATGAGCAGGGGGGCCATCGACCCGCGCTCGGGCTTGATGGGCTCCCACCCGTCGTCGACCACGCTCTTGCGCTCGTGGCGCTCGTTCGTACCGGGCATGTCCGGTCCTCTCGGTCCGGGGGCCGTCCCGCCGCGGGTCGACCCGGTGTCAGAGGTTGGCGATGTCGACGGGCTCGACGTCGTCGGCGAGGTCGAACCCGAACACACGACTGTAGAAGTAGGCCTCGGCCTCGAGCGCCCTCTTGATGGTCTCGGCCTTCCGGAACCCGTGCTGCTCACCCTCGAAGAGCAGGTAGGCGTAGGGCTGGCCGTTGGCGTCGAGCGCCTCGATCAGGGCCTCGGCCTGGCTCGGCGGCACCACCGCGTCCTCGGCGCCCTGGAGCACGATGACCGGGCAGTCGAGCTCGTCGAGGTTGTGGATCGGCGAGCGCTCGACGTAGAGGTCGCGGCGCTCGGGGTAGGGGCCGACCAGCGAGTCGAGGTAGCGGGCCTCGAACTTGTGGGTGTCGGTGGCCAGCGCCTCGAGGTCGCCAATGCCGTAGAGGCTGGCGCCGGCGGCGAAGACCTCGCGGAAGGCCAGGGCGCACAGGGTGGTGTAGCCACCGGCGCTGCCGCCGCGGATCACGAGGCGGTCGCGGTCGGCGTCGCCGCGGTCGATCAGGAGCCGGGTGGCGGCCACGCAGTCGTCGACGTCGACGATGCCCCACTCGCCGATGAGCCGGCGGCGGTAGCCGCGGCCGTAGCCCGACGAGCCGCCGTAGTTCACGTCGACCACGCCGAACCCGCGCGAGGTCCAGAACTGCACGGCCAGGTTGAGCTGGGGCCGGGCCGCCGAGGTGGGGCCGCCGTGGCTGAGCACGATGAGCGGCGGGGCCTCGTCGTCGGGCCCGGTGTGCTCGGGGTGGGTCGGCGGGTAGTAGAGGGCGTGGGCGAAGCGGTCGCCGGTGGTGGCGAAGCTGATCGGCTCGGGCACCGAGAAGTGGGCGGGGTCGATGCCCAGGTCGCGGGGCGAGCGCAGGGTGGCCACGCCGACCGCGGTCGAGCCGTCGGCGGCGACATCGGCCGGCACGTCGACGACGCACACGGCCGCCTCGAAGGTGGGTGACGCGCCGACGAGCACGGCGCCCGAGCCGAACGGCCGCAGCGAGGCCAACGAGGTGAACGGCGAGCGGAGGGGCACGACGGGCCCGCCGTCGGCCGGGGCCACACCGAGGCTGTCGAGGCCCTCGTGGCTGAAGGCCACCAGCACGCGGCCGTCGTCGAGGAGGGCGTAGCGCGACTGGTCGAACACCCAGTGGGGCACGCCGATCTCGGCGTCGATGGCGGCCACCAGGGCCGGCTCGGGGGCGGCCGCCGTCGGGCCGGCCGCCACCGCGGCCTCGACCTGCCCGGCGGAGAGCCGGTAGAGGTTCCACCAGTCGGTGCGGTCGGAGAGGAAGAGCAGCGAGCCGTCCGGCGCCCACTCGGGCTGGGTGACCGACTCGGCGCGGCTGCCCGCGACGACCACCGACGGGCCCACGGAGATGGTGCGCTCGCCCGACGGGTCGCTGTGGAGCTCGGCCACGTGCAGCTCGGTGCCGTCCCACGGCATGTCGGGGTGGTGCCACTGGAACCACGCGAGGAACCGCCCGTCGGGGCTCACCCGGGGGGCGGCGACGAAGTCGGGGCCGCTCACCAGCACGGTGGGCTCGCGCACGTCGCCGCGCGGCCGAGACCACACGGCGACGATCTCGTTCGCCGGCTCACCGTCGGAGCCCGGCTCGGGGTGGCGCTCACGGACGCACACCACCCAGCGGGCATCCGCGGTGAAGCGGCCGTCGGCGTAGCGGTCGGCGTGCTCGTGGGCGGGCTCGGGCGTGAGCTCGAAGGGGTGGTCGGCGCCGGCGTCGAGGCGCCACAGGCGTTGGTCGGACCAGTTGGAGAACACGAGGTCGGCCTGGTGGAGGCACCACGCTCCCCCGCCGTACTCGTGCACGCGGGTGCGGGCGGCGAAGCCCTCGGGAAGCACGTCGATCCAGTCGCCGCCGGGCCGGTGGCGCACGATCTGCACCCGGCCGCCCTCCTCGGGGCGGGCCTCGGCCCACCACACGTCGACCAGGCCCACGGCGACCTCACCGATCGACACGGACTTGGCGACCAGCAGCTCGGCGGTGATCGGCGACGGCCAGGTGCCGTAGGGGCGTTGCTCCATCAGGTGGGCTCCTCGGACGCCAGGTGCTCGACCACGCCGAGCGGTGCGTAGTTGGCCCAGCCGGTGCCAGGCCAGTTGAGCCACCCGGAGGAGGCCCAGGTGCCGCCGTCGGGGTGGAGGGTGGTGCCGGTGACGTAGGCCGACAGCCCCGACGCCAGGAACACCACGGGGCCGGAGATGTCGGTGGGGTCGCCGAGGCGGCCCATGGGCACGGCGATGGGGCCGCCGACCGGGTGCTTCAGGGCGGCCATGGCGTCGCCGCCGAGGGCCTCCATGTTGGGCGTCGGCGTGATGTCGGGGGCCACCGTGTTCACCCGGATGCGGTCGGGCGCGAGCTCGACGGCAAGGGTGCGGGAGAACTGCTCGACCGCGCCCTTGGCCGCCGAGTAGACGGCGAAGCCGGGAGCGGCGCGGTGGGCCTCGATGGTGGTGACGCTGATGATGCTGCCGCCGCGGCCACCGGCCCGCATGCGGGGGATGGCGAGCGAGCAGGCGTGCAGGACGTGGGTGAGGTTGGTGCGCAGCAGTGCGTCCCAGGCCCGGGGCGAGGTGTCGGCGAAGTCGGCCATGAACGTGCCGCCCACGACGTTCACGAGCGTGTCGAGGCGGCCCCAGCGCTCGTCGGCCGCGGCGAACAGCGCCTCGAGCACCTGCGGGTCGCGGGCGTCGCCGTGGTGGACGATGGCGTCCTCGTTGGCGGCGCCGAGCTCGGACTGCAGGGAGGCGACGGCATCGGCGTCGAGGTCGACGACCGCGACGGCCACGCCGTTGGCGGCGAGGTCGGTGACGATGGCGCGACCGAGGCCCCCGGCCCCGCCGGTGACCACGGCGACGGTGCCGGCCAGGCCGGCGCGATCCTCGAACCAGCCCACGGCGCTCCCCCTGTCCCGGTCGGCTACTCGGCCGTGGCCAGCAGCTCGGCGATGCGGCCGATGCCCTCGGTGATGTCGTCGTCGGAGACGGCGAAGGAGATGCGGGCGTAGCCCGGGGCGGCGAACGCCTCGCCCGGCACGATGGCCACCTTCGCCTGGTCGAGGATGACCTCGGCCAGCTGCAGCGTGTCGGTGGGCGTGTGGCCCCCGATGGTCTTGCCGAGGACGCCCTCGAAGGACGGGAACGCGTAGAACGCGCCCTGGGGCACCATGCAGGTGACGCCCGGGATGTCGTTGAGCAGGCCGTGGATGAGCTGGGCCCGGCGGGCGAACGCCACGCGCATCTCGTCGACGCAGTCGAGGCTGCCGGCCACCGCGGCCAGGGCGGCGCGCTGCGACACGTTGGCGACGTTGGAGGTGGAGTGCGACTGGAGGTTGGTGGCCGACTTGATGAGGTCGGCCGGGCCGATCATCCAGCCCACGCGCCAGCCGGTCATGGCGTAGGTCTTGGCCACGCCGTTGAGCACGACGCACGTGTCGGCCAGGTCGGGCACCTCGGCGAGGATCGACGTGAAGGTGTTGTCGCCGAAGGTGAGGTGCTCGTAGATCTCGTCGGTGATGACCCAGATGCCGTGCTCGAGGGCCCACTCGCCGATGGCCTTCACCTCGTCGGCCGGGTACACCGCGCCGGTGGGGTTGGACGGCGACACGAACACGAGCGCCTTGGTGTTGGGCGTGCGGGCCGCCTCGAGCTGCTCGACGGTGACGCGGAACCCGCTGGTGACGTCGGTGGGCAGGATCACCGAGGTGCCGCCGGCGAGGGCGATGGGCTCGGGGTAGGTGGTCCAGAACGGCGCGGGCAGCAGCACCTCGTCGCCCGGGTTCAGGAGGGCCTCGAAGGTGTTGTAGACGGCGTGCTTGCCGCCGTTGGTGACCAGCACCTGGCCCGGGAGGAACTCGACGCCGGAGTCGCGCAGCGTCTTGGCGACGATGGCCTCCTTGAGCTCGGGCAGGCCGCCGGCGGGGGTGTAGCGGTGGTTCTTCGGGTCGGCGCACGCCGCGATGGCCGCCTCGACCACGTGGGCCGGGGTCGGGAAGTCGGGCTCTCCGGCACCGAAGCCGATCACGGGCTCGCCGGCCGCCTTGAGGGCCTTGGCGCGGGCGTCGACGGCGAGGGTGGCCGACTCGGTGATGGCAGCGACGCGGCGGGACAGGCGCTCGAGGGCCATGGCGGGGTGATTCCTCGTGGTGATCGGGTGCGGGGGGCGCCCGAACGCTACCCGACCCCCGCCCGACCCCCGAAGCGCGTTGCACCCTTCCCTCCCTGAACCGGTCGTGGATGGTGCATCCCCGCATCCACCATCCACGACCAGTTCGGGGGAGGTGGATCGCGTTTCGTGGCGGGAGGGTCCGGGTGGGACGATGGAGGGGTGAGCGCCACCCCCCAGATCACCATCCCTGCCGACCTCCTCCCCGCCGACGGCCGCTTCGGCTGCGGGCCCTCGAAGGTGCGGCCCGAGTCGGTCGCCGCCCTCGCCGCGGCCGGCGTCGACTACCTCGGCACCAGCCACCGCCAGGAGCCGGTGCGCTACATGGTCAGCCGCCTGCGCAACGGCCTGGCCGAGATGTTCGCCCTGCCCGACGGCTACGAGATCGTGCTCGGGAACGGCGGCTCCACCGTGTTCTGGGACATCGCCACCTTCGGCCTCATCGAGCAGCGCTCGCTCCACGCCAGCTTCGGTGAGTTCTCGTCGAAGTTCGCCGCCGCCTCGGCCGCCGCCCCGTTCTTGGGCGACCCGGTGGTCGTGAAGAGCGACCCCGGCACCCACCCGGACATCACCGCCGACCCGTCGGTCGACGTCTACGCGCTCACCCACAACGAGACCTCCACCGGCGTCGCCATGCAGCTGGCCCGGCCCGAGGGCGCCACCGACGGCCAGCTCGTGCTCGTCGACGCCACCTCGGCCGCCGGCGGCCTGCGCTTCGACCCGGCCCAGACCGACGTCTACTACTTCGCCCCCCAGAAGTGCCTCGCCTCCGACGGCGGGCTCTGGCTGGCCGCCATGTCGCCGGCTGCCATCGAGCGCATCGAGCGCATCGGCGCCACCGACCGCTGGATCCCGGAGTCGCTCAGCCTCACCGTGGCCCTCGACAACTCGCGCAAGGACCAGACCTACAACACGCCGGCGCTGGCCACGGTGTTCCTGGCCGTGCAGCAGGTCGAGTGGGTCAACGAGAACGGTGGCCTGCACTTCGCCGCCGGCCGCAGCGACCGCTCGGCCGAGATCATCTACGGCTGGGCCGAGGCGTCGAGCTACGCCACGCCGTTCGTCGCCGACCCGGCGAAGCGCAGCCACGTGGTGGCCACCATCGACCTCGACGAGTCGATCGACGCCCCCACCGTGTCGAAGGTGCTGCGGGCCAACGGCATCGTCGACACCGACAGCTACCGCAAGCTCGGCCGCAACCAGCTGCGCGTGGCGCTGTTCCCCGCCATCGACCCCGACGACGTGGCCGCCCTCACCACCTGCATCGACCACGTGGTGGCCGCCCTCTCCTGACCCACCCTCAGATCCCTCTGGTACAGCACGTCGCCTCTGGGGCCATCAGCTGAACCAGAGGGACGGTGGATGGTCGGTCAGGCGTCGGTGGGCTGGAGCAGGTTGGCGGCGGCGTCGGTCATCGTCTTGCGGTTCACCATGACGTGCTGGGTGGCGGCGTTGACGTCGCGGAAGCACCGGCCGAGGGCGCTCGGGTTGCGCAGCGCCTCGGTGCCGACCTCGCGGTAGGCCCACTCGACGGCCTCGGCACACGCCTTGGTGGCCCACGTCGTGGCCATGCGGGCGAGGTGGTTGGCGCGGGGCGACAGGTGTCCGCCTCCACGTACCTCGTCCTCGGCGGCGGCGAAGGCCTCGAGCACGAACGAGCGCGAGGAGCGCACCTTCGACTCGGCCTCCGCGTAGCCCAGGAGGAAGACCTGCTGGTCGGCGAGCACTGCGTCGCTCATGCGGGCCTTGGTGGCGGCGATCGAGGACACCTCGTCGAGCGCCCGGCGGGCCACGCCGAGGGCCCAGGCCGCGTGGCCGGCGGCGGTGAGCACGGTGACGCCGAGACGGTGCATGTCGGAGCCGCGCTCGGGGTCCTCGGTGAAGATCGAGAAGATCTCGCCCTCGGAGACCTTGAAGGGGGCGACCTCGTAGTCCCAGCTGGCGGTGCCGGAGAGGCCCATGACGTCCCAGCCGCCCTTGAACTCGACGTGGTCGTTGGGGATGACGGCGGCGAGCACCTCGGGCCGGCCGTCGGGGCGGATCACCATCTCGCCGTCGCGGAACAGCAGGCAGCCGGCGAGCATGTGGGTGGTCTGGTCGGAGCCCGAGCCGAACCGGTAGGAGCCCGACACGAGGTAGCCGTCACCGTCGGGCACGGCCCGGCCCATGGGCGCCAGCTGCCCGGCCAGGACGGCCTCGGCGGTGGCACCGAACAGGCCGTGGGCCACGTCGTCGCTGGTGTAGATCGCGGTGAAGGTCGTGCTGACCGAGGCGGCCATGGTCGACCAGCCGGTCGAGCCGTCCTGGCGGGCCAGCTCCTCCATCACCTCGATGACCCCGACGATGTCGAGCTCGTCGCCGCCCAGCTCGGCCGGCACCATCAGGTGCAGCGCCCCCGACTCACGGACGGCGCGAGCCACCTCGTCGGTGAGCGCCGCCTTCGCCTCCATCTCGTCGGCCGACGACTCGACGAGCGGCGCGAGCGCCCGGACACGTTCCAGCAGCGTGGTCTCCCCCATGGGCGCGCACCGTAGCGGCCGCGGCCGGCGTCGGTCGTGTCGCGAGGCGACCACACGGCGACGCCCGTCGCCCTACGGTGGGGCCCTCGCAGACCACGAGGGGGATGGACGACGTGGAGAAGCTCGACGGCCGGGTGGCCGTGATCACGGGTGGGGCCGGCGGCATCGGCAAGGCCATGGCGGAACGCTTCGCCGGCGAAGGGATGAAGCTCGTCCTCGCCGACCTGAAGCAGGACAACCTCGACATCGCCGTCGCCGACCTGACGGCGGCGGGGGCCGAGGCCATCGGCGTGCGCACCGACGTGTCGAGCCTCGACTCGGTCGAGGCCCTGCGCGACGCCACCCTCGACCGCTTCGGCGCGGTGCACGTGGTGTGCAACAACGCCGGCGTGGCCTCGGGGGCGCACGGGCGCCTGTGGGAGCACGAGATCAACGACTGGCGCTTCGCCATGAGCGTGCACGTCTACGGCGTGATCAACGGCATCAACGCCTTCGTCCCCCACCTCATCGAGGCCGGCGAGGAGTGCCACGTCGTCAACACCTCCTCCAACAACGGCGGGTTCTCCCCCATCGCCCAGTCGCCCACCTACGCCGTGTGCAAGGCCGCGGTGGTGACGCTGTCGGAGTGCCTGTGGGGCCAGCTGAAGGACGCCGGCGCCGACCACGTGGGCGTCTCGGTGCTGTTCCCGACCGGCCGCACCCAGGGCATCCTCGACACCGGGATCTGGGCGCCGGCCGAGCGGCCCGACGAGTACACGCCCCAGGCGCCGATCGACATGAGCAACAAGATGCAGATGTGGATCGACATGCAGGAGGCGGCCGGCACGCCGGTGCAGTTCACGCCGCTGTCCGAGGTCGCCGACACGGTGGTCGACGGGCTCTACGCCGATCGCTTCTGGATGGTCGAGGAGGGCCGCTTCGAGGAGGCGCTGCAGCAGCGTACCGACGTCATCCTCCGCCGGGCCGACCCCGACTACCAGCGCTGAGGGGCGGGGTCGCGCCTAGGCCGACCGGGGCCTGCGGTCCCAGGCCAGGGGGCCGCCGGGGAGGAACTCCGGGGGCACGTCGCCGTCGAGCAGGAACGCGGTCCAGCTGACCTCATCGGTGCTCGAGAGCGGCGCCGAGAGGTCGTCGAGGGTCATGAACGCGCCGGCCACCTCGCCCCACTCGGCCGGGTCGGCGCCGTCGGGCAGCTGCACGCCCTCGTTCTCGGCGAGCACGACGCGCGCCACGCGCCACCCGCCCACGCTGAACGCCTCGCCGTTGACCCCGCACGACGGGTGGCACAGCCACGCCACGAACGACGACACCGCCTCGGGCGGGAAGCGCGTCTCCATCAGCTCGCTGACCGGTCCCGGCGGCAGGCCGGCGACGAGGCGTGTCCAGGCCGCCGGCATGATGGCGTTCACGGCGACGCCCACCGGGCGGCCCTCGCCGGCGAGCGAGCGGGTGAGCCCGTAGAGCGCCGACTTCGCCGACGAGTAGGCGGCGGTCCGGGTGGCGCCGAACGACGTGTTACTCGACGTCATCACCACGCGCCCGTGCCCCGACCGGGCGAGGTGCTCCCACGCCGCGCCGGTGACGGCGATGGAGCCGAAGAGGCTGATGTCGATCGTGCGCCGCCAGTCGTGGACCGAGTCGGGGCCGATCGGCGTCGACGCACCGATGCCGGCGTTGTTGATCACGATGTCGACGCCCCCGAAGGCCTCGACCGCGGTGGCCACGATCTCGGCGGCGCCGTCGACCACGTCGGCGGTGCTCACCACCGCCTCTCCCCCGGCGGCGACGATCTCGTCGACCACCCGCTGGGCCGACGGCACGTCGTCGCGGAACGGCACGGCCGCGTCGTTGACCACGACCCGGCAGCCCCGCTCGGCCAGGAGCAGGGCGTGGGACCGGCCCAGGCCACCGGCCGCGCCGGTGACCACCGCGACCTGCCCGTCGAAGCGCAGTGGCTCAGCCACGGGGCATGCCGCCGGCGACGATGTGGTCCTCGCCGGTGACGAACGACGACGCGTCGCTGGCCAGGTAGAGCAC
Source organism: uncultured Actinomycetes bacterium (assembly GCA_945957335.1). GTDB lineage: Bacteria > Actinomycetota > Acidimicrobiia > Acidimicrobiales > Acidimicrobilacustridaceae > CAMFLJ01. The sequence continues at coordinate 9,896 of CAMFLJ010000032.1, forward strand.
CGGTCCGATGATCTCCTCGGTCTCGGCGACGCGCTTCATCGTGGTGGCCGAGCCGGCCCGCTCGTAGAAGCCCGGGGTCGCCTTCTCGGCGCCCTCGGTGAGCTCGCTCTTGATCGGGCCGGGGCTGATGGCGTTCACCCGGATGTTCCAGGGGGCGAACTCCTTCGACATCGTCTTGGTGAGGTTGAGCAGCGCCGCCTTCGACGCGCCGTACGCGCTCGACCCGGGCGGGCCGATGTAGGCGCCGACGGTGGCGATGTTGACGATGCTGCCGCCGCCGTTGTCTCGCATGACCGGCGCCACGACGCTCGACATCCGCAGCGGGCCCTCGACGTTGACCGAGAAGATCTTGCGCCACAGCTCGGGCGTGAAGTCGACGATCGCGGCCGAGGTGGGGTTGATGCCGGCGTTGTTGACCAGCACGTCGATCGGGCCGAAGCGCTCGACCACGGTGTCGACGAACCCGGGGATGGCGTCCCAGTCGCCCACGTGGCAGGCGATGCCCGCCGCGGTGGCGCCGGTGCTCGCGGTGATCTCGGCGGCGACCTGGTCGCAGAGCTCCTGCTTGCGGCTGCTGACCACCACGGTGGCGCCCGCCTCGGCGAAGCCCTGGGCCATCGCCCGGCCCAGGCCCTTGGTCGAGCCCGTCACGATCACGACCTTGCCCGAGAAGTCGAAGGTCACCGGCATGTCACGTCCCCCTGGATCGGTGCTGCGGATCCCCGAATGTAGGCCCCGGGCGCGCACCTGCCCGCGGCCGTGGCCGCGGGCAGGTGGAGGTTCCCGAACGGAAGGCTCAGCTCGCCGCGGCGGCGAAGCCCTTGTCGAGGTCGGCGATGATGTCCTCGAGCGTCTCGAGGCCGACCGACAGGCGCACCAGGCCCGGCTCGACACCGGTCGACACCTGCTCGACCTCGGTGAGCTGCGAGTGGGTGGTGCTGGCCGGGTGGATGGCGAGGCTGCGCACGTCGCCGATGTTGGCCACGTGGCTGTGCAGCTCGAGGGCCTCGACGAACTTCTGGCCCGCCTCCTTGCCGCCCTTGATGACGAACGCCGGCACCGAGCCGTAGCCGCGGCCCTCGGTGTAGCGGTTGGCCCGCTCGTGCCAGCGCGACGAGGCCAGGCCGGCGTACTGCACCGACTCGACCTGCGAGTGGCCGGCGAGGTAGTCGGCCACGGCCTTGGCGTTGGCGTTGTGGCGCTCCATGCGCAGGCTGAGGGTCTCGAGGCCCTGCAGGAACAGGAACGAGTTGAACGGGGTGATGGCGGCGCCCATGTCGCGGAGCAGCTGGACGCGGGCCTTGATGATGTAGGAGCCGGCGCCGAGGGCGGGCCAGAACTGCAGGCCGTGGTAGCTCGGGTCGGGCTCGGTGAACATCGGGAACTTGTCGTTGGCCGAGAAGTCGAAGCTGCCGCCGTCGACGATGAGGCCGCCGATGGAGGTGCCGTGGCCACCGATGAACTTGGTGGCGGAGTGCACGACGATGTCGGCGCCCCACTCGAGCGGGCGGATCAGCCACGGCGAGGCGACGGTGTTGTCGACGATGAGCGGCACGCCGGCCTCGTGGGCCACGCCCGAGACGCCCTCGATGTCGAGCACGTCGTTGCGGGGGTTGCCGATGGTCTCGCCGTAGAAGGCCTTGGTGTTCGGCTGCACCGCGGCGCGCCAGGCGTCGAGGTCGTCGGGGTCGTCGATGAAGGTGACGTCGATGCCGAACTTGGGCAGCGTGTAGTGCAGCAGGTTGTAGGTGCCGCCGTAGAGGGCGGCCGAGGCCACGACATGGCTGCCCTTCTCGGCCAGGTTCATGATGGCGAGCGTCTCGGCCGCCTGGCCCGAGGCCACGGCGAGCGCACCGGGGATGCCCACGGCGGTGGCGGTGCCCCCCTCGAGGGCCGAGATGCGGGCCTCGAACACCCCCTGGGTGGGGTTCATGATGCGGGTGTAGATGTTGCCGATCTCGGCCAGGGCGAAGAGGTTCGCGGCGTGGGTCGTGTCGCGGAACTGGTACGAGGTGGTCTGGTAGATCGGGACGGCCCGGGCGCCGGTGGTGGGGTCGGGCTCCTGGCCGGCGTGGATCTGACGGGTCTCGAAGCCCCACTGCTCGCTCATCGCTGCTCCTGTGCGGACGCGGTCACATCGCGGATCGTGTGACGACGGTCGCCGAGCCTACGGCCCCAAAACCCGACCGGACAAGTCGGATTTCCGGCTCGAAGCTGGCTCAGCACGCCACGGTCTCCGTGCCGTGCCGAGCCACCTGAGGGAGGGTCAGCGGGCGGGGCGGCGGCGGGCGCGGGGGTCGGCCACCATCGGCGGGGTGTAGCCGGCGTCGGCCCAGGTGAAGTTCTGGCCCGGGGGCACCACGCCGTCGATGGCGTCGAGCACGTCGTCGGAGAGCTTCACGTCGACCGAGCCGAGCTGGCTGGTGAGCTGGTCCATCGTGCGCGGGCCGATGATCGCCGAGGTCACGGCCGGGTTGCGGATCACGAACGCCAGGGCCATGTCGACCAGCGAGATGCCGGCCTCGTCGGCGATGCGACCGAGCGCGTCGGCGGCCTCGAGCTTCTTCTGGTTGCCCGGCTCGGAGAGGTCGTAGCGGGCTGGCACCCGGTTGGCGCGGTGGCTTGTGAGGTCGTCGGCGCCGATGCGCCACTTGCCCGAGAGCCACCCGCCGGCCAGCGGGCTCCAGGGGATGACGCCCATGCCGTAGCGCTGGCAGGTGGGCAGCACGTCGGCCTCGATGCCGCGCACGAGGATCGAGTAGGGCGGCTGCTCGCACACGAACCGCTCACGGCCCCGGCGCTCGGCGGTCCACTGGGCCTCGACGATCTCGGAGGCCGGGAAGGTGGAGCTGCCGAGGTAGCGGACCTTGCCCTGGTGCACGAGGTCGGACAGCGCGCCGAGCGTCTCGTCGATGTCGACGGTGGGGTCGGGGCGGTGCACCTGGTAGAGGTCGATGTGGTCGGTGCCGAGGCGCCGGAGGCTGTTCTCGCACTCCTTCATGATCCAGTAGCGCGAACCGCTGCCCCGGTTGGGGCCCTCGCCCATCGGTGCGTAGAACTTGGTGGCCAGCACCACCTCGTCGCGCCGGCCGGCGATGGCCTTGCCGACGATCTCCTCGCTCTCCCCCGCGGAGTACACGTCGGCGGTGTCGATGAAGTTGATGCCGGCATCGAGGGCGGCGTGGATGATGGCGATCGACTCGTCGTGGTCGGGGTTGCCCCACTCGCCGAACATCATCGCCCCGAGGCACAGCGGGCTGACCTGCAGCCCCGTCCGACCCAGCTTCCGGTAGTGCACGGTGTCCCCCTCGTGTCGCGGAGCGCCCACCGTACCGGCGGCGGCCGCGATCAGTCGGTGGGCCGCACCCGCTCCCGGTCGTCGATCACCCGCAGCGACGCGACCAGCCCGGGCGGGTCGACGAGGTCACCCGGGTGGTGGCCCGGCAGGCACGACGCGGCGAGGTCGGGCATCGTGCGGAAGGCGATGGCCAGCGCCCACTTCGGCAGCCGCAGCCAGCAGGCCGGCGAGCGCCAACGGCCGGTGCTCACCAGGAGGGTGAGGATGGTCAGGACGGTGAACCAGGCGAGGATCGTGAAGGTGGTGATGGCGGCGAGGGTGTAGCGGAGGCGGCCCCCGTCGATCGCGGCGTAGACGTCGAACGCCACGCTCTTGTGCTCGACCTCCTCGGCCAGGTGCCACTGGATGAGCTCGGCGGCGTCGGGGTCGGCGTCGTCGAACACGTCGTGGTGGTGGCGGTCGGCCCAGCGGGCGATGGAGAACGCGATGGTCTCCGACGCGGCGGCGAACGCCAGCGAGAACCGGTGCGAGCGAGCGCGCTCGAGGTGTCCGTAGGTGCGGTCGATCCAGCGCTCGAGGCGGGCCACCCCGGGACGGCCCTCGGCCATGGCGTCGTTGAAGCGCCGGTGCTGGCGGTGGTGGCTGGTCTCCTGGGCGCAGAAGGTGGAGGCCTCGGCCCGCAGGCCCGGCTCGAGGTCGGGCAGCGCGGCCCGCACGGTGCGCACGAAGTAGGGCTCGGCGTAGGGCATCAGCAGCGACACCCCGTCGACGGCGAACGCCAGCTCGGGGTAGCGGCGGTTCCAGGCCGGATCGACCTCGTCGTACCCCAGTCCGGGGTCGCGCACCTTCACCCGTGGTTCCTCGGCACCTCGCCGACCGTACTGGAGCACCCGGGACGCGACGAGGGACCGGCCGGAGCCGGTCCCTCGATCGAGCTGCGGAGCGGCGGGCGCTCAGTCCTGGGCGCCGCCCGAGGTCTCGGTGACGCTCTTCCGGCCCGAGGAGATCCACGGCATCATCGAGCGGAGCTGCTTGCCGGTGGCCTCGATGGGGTGCTCGGCCCCGGCCTTGCGCAGGGCGTTGAAGTTCTCGCGGCCCGACTCGGACTCGGTGATCCACTCGTCGGCGAACTGCCCGGAGGTGATCTCCTCGAGGATCTTCTTCATCTCGGCCTTGGTGGCCGGGGTGATCACGCGGGGGCCGCGGGTGACGTCGCCGTACTCGGCGGTGTCGGAGATCGAGTAGCGCATGCCGGCGATGCCCTCCTCGTACATGAGGTCGACGATGAGCTTCACCTCGTGGAGGCACTCGAAGTAGGCCATCTCGGGCTGGTAGCCGGCCTCGGTGAGGGTCTCGAACCCGGCCTGCACCAGCGCGGTGACGCCGCCGCAGAGCACGGCCTGCTCGCCGAAGAGGTCGGTCTCGGTCTCCTCGGTGAAGGTGGTCTCGATGACGCCGGCGCGGGTGCCGCCGATGGCGTCGGCGTAGGCCAGGGCGAGGTCGCGGGCGTGGCCGGTGGCGTCCTGCTCGACGGCGATGAGGCACGGCACGCCGCCGCCCTCGGTGTAGGTGCGGCGCACCAGGTGGCCCGGGCCCTTGGGGGCGGCCATGGCGACGTCGACGCCGGCCGGGGGCACGATGCGGTCGAAGCGGATGTTGAAGCCGTGGGCGAAGAACAGGGCGTCGCCGTCGGAGAGGTTGGGGGCGATCTCGCTGTCGTAGACGGCCTTCTGCTCGGTGTCGGGCAGCAGGATCATGATCACGTCGGCCCACTGCGTGGCCTCGGCGATGGGCAGCACCTTGAGGCCCTCGGCCTCGGCCTTGGCCTTGGACGACGAGCCCTCGCGCAGGCCGACGACGACGTCGACGCCGGACTCCTTGAGGTTCAGCGCATGGGCGTGGCCCTGCGAGCCGTACCCGATCACGGCCACCTTGCGGTCGGCGATGAAGGATCGGTCGGCGTCGGCTTCGTAGTAGACGGTGGCCACGGGATGCTCCTGGTGGGTTCGGTGCTGCGGTGGTGTTCGGGGAGCCGCGCGGTGGCGCAGCGGGTGGTGCAGGTCCGGGACGGGCGCGCCGGGGGCGCGAGCGAACCGGGAGAGGTTACGACGCGTCGGGGACGGCGGAAAGCTCGGGCGAGCGGCGACGGATGCGGGGCAGGGCCACGCGGCCGGTGCGCTGGAGGGCGACCACGCCGTAGTTGCCGAGCAGCTCGGTGAAGTCGTCGAGCTTGCGGGGGCTGCCCTCGAGCGAGACGGTGATCTCGTCGTAGCCGACGCTGAGCACGCGGCCCTCGAACACGCCGACCAGCTCGATGACCTGGCCGCGGGTGTCGGCCGGCACCGCCACGGTGGCGAGCAGGAGCTCGCGCTCGACGGCGTCACCGGGGGCGAGCTCGTCGATGGCCACGACGTTGATGAGCTTGTCGAGCTGCTTCACGATCTGCTCGAGCGGGGCCGACTCGACGTCGACCACGATCGTGATGCGGCTCAGGGAGTCGTCGTCGGTGGGCGCCACGGCGAGGGAGAAGATGTTGTAGCCACGGCGGGCGAAGAGCCCGGCGACGCGGGCGAGCACGCCCGGCTTGTTCTCGACGAGCACCGACAGGATGTGGTGGCGCTTGCCGCTCGGGTTCAGGTTCATCAGGACTCCCCCGGGCCGATCTGGATCTCGGAGTTGGTGCGGCCGGCCGGCACCATCGGGAACACCTTCTCGCGGGCGTCGGTGCGGAAGTCGATGACGACGGGGCGGTCGTCGATCGAGTTGGCCTTCTCGATGGCGGGCAGGACCTCTTCGGGCGACTCGACGCGCATGCCGACGCAGCCCATGGCCTCGGCCCACATCTTGTAGTCGGGCAGGTCGGGCGAGAGGTAGACCTCGCTGTAGCGCTCCTCGTAGAACATCTCCTGCCACTGGCGGACCATGCCGAGGTAGGCGTTGTTGAGGATGGCGACCTTCACCGGGATGCGCTCGGCCGCCGCGGTGACGAGCTCCTGGGCGGTCATCTGGAAGCAGCCGTCGCCGTCGACGGCCCACACCATGCGGTCGGGGCGGCCGACCTTGGCGCCGATGGCGGCGGGCACCGAGAAGCCCATGGTGCCGGCGCCGCCGGAGTTGATCCACGTGTAGGGGTGGCGGAACTTCCAGTACTGCGAGGCGAACATCTGGTGCTGGCCCACACCGGAGGCGACGATCGTGTCCTCGGGCGTGTTGTCGCGCAGGGTCTCGAGCACGAACTGCGGCTTGAGCAGCTCGCCCGGGTCGGACTGCTCGTAGGTGAGCGGGTACTTCTCCTGCCAGCCGCTGATCGTCTGCTTCCAGGCGGCGCGGTCGGGCTGGACCTCGGGGGCGCCGAGGCCCTTGAGGGCGACGATGAGCTCCTCGATGACGAGGCGGGCGTCGCCGGTGATGCCGACGTCGGGGCGGCGCACCTTGCCCAGCTCGGCGGGGTCGATGTCGACGTGGATGATCTTGGCCTCGGGGGCGAAGCCGTCGAGCTTGCCGGTGACCCGGTCGTCGAAGCGCGAGCCGAGGGCGATCAGCAGGTCGGACTCCTGCATGGAGGTGACGGCGGTGTAGTTGCCGTGCATGCCCGGCATGCCGAGGCACAGCGGGTGGTCGTCGGGGATGGCGCCGCGGGCCATCAGGGTGGTGACGACCGGGATGTCGAGCAGCTCGGCGAGGGCCCGCAGGGCCTCGGCGCCACGGGCCTTGAGGATGCCGCCGCCGGCGTAGATCACCGGGCGCTCGCTGGCGACGATCAGCCGGGCGGCCGCCTCGATCAGCGCCGGGTCGCCCTCGACCACCGGGTCGTACCCGCGCAGGTCGACCGACTCGGGCCAGTACCACTCCATGGCGGAGCGGGGGTTGGTCGGGTCGACGATGTCCTTGGGGATGTCGACGAGCACCGGGCCGGGGCGGCCGGTCGTGGCGATGTGGAACGCCTCGCGGATCGCCCGGGGGATGTCGGCGGCCTCGGTGACGAGCTCGTTGTGCTTGGTGATGCCCCGGGTGATGCCGACGATGTCGACCTCCTGGAAGGCATCGGTGCCGATGGCGGCGGTGGGCACCTGCCCGGTGATGACGACCATGGGGATGGAGTCCATGTAGGCGTCGGCCAGCGGCGTGACGATGTTCGTGGCGCCGGGGCCCGAGGTCACCATGGCGACGCCGGGGCGGCCGGTGGCCTGGGCGTAGCCCTCGGCCATGTGGCCGGCGCCCTGCTCGTGGCGCACGAGGATGTGCCGGATCGGCGAGTCGAGGATCGGGTCGTACACCGGCAGGATGGCGCCGCCGGGGAGGCCGAAGATCACGTCGACGCCTTCGAGCTCCAGCGACTTGATCAGGGCGGAACCGCCGTTGGTCTTCATCGTTCGTCCTCAGGGGTGTGGTGCGGGCTGCAGTTCGGGTGGGTGGTCAGCGGGTGATCGCGACCGCGTGCGGGCGCTGCCGTGGAAAACGACAGCGACCTCCCGTGGAGGGGAGGTCGGGAACGCGCACGCGGCAGAGCGGCCAGCGTGCGCTAGCGGAGTACTACGAGCGAGATGGCGGAGGTGCCGGGCGTGCTCATAGGCCCTCCAGTGTGCCCGCTCCGGGCGGGAACCGGCAACTCGGAAGGCCGACGGCCGGCCCGCAGGACCGTCCGGTCAGTCGGGGCGGGCACCGGTGAGCACCAGGGCGTGGCCGGGCAGCTCCCAGCCGCCGTCGACGCGGAACGCCTCGGCGGCCTCGAGCACCGCGGTGACGGCGTCGGAGCGGACCACCTGGTCGGCGGCCTCGAACGCGTCGCCGAGCGGGCCGATGTGGAGCATCGAGGCGATCTCGAACGGGGCCGAGTCGACGGGCAGCTCGAAGCGGGCGTGCACCCGCTCGACCG
>CAMFLJ010000033.1 GCA_945957335.1 uncultured Actinomycetes bacterium
GCCAGCACCCGCACCTCGTCCTCGGCGCGCACCGCGGCGCGCCCGGCGGCGTCCTGCACCGAGTCGGGGAGGTGGCGACGGGCGACCTCACGGGCACGGAGGTAGCCGATGACGGTGCCGGCGGCCCCGACGGTGACCCCGGCGGTGAACCAGGTGACGCGCTTGAGCACGGCTCAGCCCGCCCGGCGGTCGCGTCGGGCGGCCGACCCACGGCTGCGGCGGCGGGCGCGACCGGTGCGGTCGGCGTCCCGGCCCTTGGGCAGGGCGAGGGGCGACACGACGTCGGCGTCGGTGACGTCGTCGACCCGTGAGAGCTTGCGGGCCACCTTGTCGGAGGCGACCGAGGCCGAGGCCAGCTTCACCAGCGGGTTGCGCAGCACCAGCCAGGTGAGGCGGGAGGTGGCCTCGACGCGCGCCCCGACCTCCTCGGCGGTGTCGAGCAGGTTGTCGACCCGGGCCAGCTCGCCGTTGGCCTGGGCGACGGTGGCCCGCAGCTCGGCGATGGCGGGGAGGGTCTGGCGGCGCAGGTCGTCGACCGTCTCGCGCAGCGACCGGAGGGTGGAGATCAGCGACTGGACGGCCATGGCGACCACGACGAGCCCGACGATGGCCACCACGATGAGGACGACGGCGAGCGCGCTCACTGCTGCGCCTCCTCGGACCCCTGGGAGTCGGCGTCGTCGCGGCCCCGGCTTCGCTGCTCCATGCGCTGGCGCACCCTGTCCTCCGCACCGTGCGACGACGGCTCGTAGTAGACCCGGCCCTCGAGACCGTCCGGCCGGTACTTCTGGTCGACCCGACCCGAGGGATCGTCGTGAGGGTAGTCGTACCCCTTGCCGTGACCGAGGCTCTTGGCGCCCTTGTAGTGGGCGTCGCGCAGGTGCAGGGGCACCTCGCCGGAGGCCCGCTCGCGCACGTCGGAGCGGGCCCGGCCGATGGCGACGGTGACCCGGTTCGACTTGGGTGCCGACGCCAGGTGCACCACGGCGTGGGCCAGGTTGAGCTGGGCCTCGGGCAGGCCCACGAACTCGACCGCCCGCGCCGCGGCGTCGGCCACCACCAGGGAGAGCGAGTCGGCCATGCCGATGTCCTCGCTGGCGAGGATCACCAGGCGGCGGGCGATGAAGCGGGCGTCCTCGCCCGCCTCGAGCATGCGGGCCAGCCAGTACAGGCCGGCGTCGGGGTCGGAGCCCCGGATGCTCTTGATGAAGGCCGAGATGACGTCGTAGTGGTCGTCGCGCCCGTAGCGCAGCGCCTTGGTGCCGAGCGCGGCCTCGACGTCGTCGACGCCCACCCGGATGCGCTCGTCGACGATGGCGCCGCTGGTGTCGCGCTCGACGTCGGGGTGCTCGTGGGCCAGGGCCACGGCGACCTCGAGGCTCGTGAGCACGTGGCGGCCGTCGCCGTTGGCCCGCTCGACGAGCAGGGCGAGGGCCTCCTCGTCGATGCCGGCGCCCTCGGCCTCCAGCCCCCGGCGCACCAGCTTGGTGACGGCCTCGACGCTCAGCGGCTCGAGCCGGAACAGCGTCGATCGGCTGAGCAACGGCGGGTTCACCTCGAAGTAGGGGTTCTCCGTGGTGGCGCCGATGAGCACCAGCAGGCCCGACTCGACCGAGGGCAGCAGCGCGTCCTGCTGGGCCTTGTTGAAGCGGTGCACCTCGTCGAGGAACAGGATCGTGCCCTGCCCCCGCTGGCCGAGCCGGTCCTCGGCGCGGGCGGCGACCTCGCGCACGTCCTTGACCGTGGCGGTGACGGCGGAGAGCTGCTCGAAGGCCTTGGAGGTGGTGCGGGCGATGAGCTGGGCGACGGTGGTCTTGCCGGTGCCCGGCGGGCCCCAGAGGATCACCGACGACAGGCGGTCGGCCTGGATCAGCGAGCGCAGCGGCCGGCCCGGCCCCAGCAGGTGCTCCTGGCCGACCACGTCGTCGAGGGTGGTGGGCCGCAGACGGGCCGCGAGCGGCGCCTGGCGGACCAGCCGGTCCTCGGCGGCAGCGGCGAAGAGGTCCTCGGCCATCGGGCGAGGCTACCGCTGCCCGTGCGCGAGCGAACTTCCGTCGTGTGCCACGATCGCGCCGTGCGGGACATCCTGGTCGTGCTCTTCTGGTTGTGGCTGCTGATCGCCCTCGGCGTGTACGGCTATCGCATCGTGCGCCGCGTCAGCCAGGGCCCCAAGGCCGAGCGCGAGGCCCGTGCCGCCGGCACCGACGCCTCGGCCGCCGACGCGGCCGCGCCGCCCCGGAAGGGCTTCGGGCGCGGCACCCCTCCCCCGCTCCCCGAGGGCCCGCTCGAGCCCCGGCTGCCCCGCTCGCTCGAGGGCGTCACCCCGGACGGTCGGACCTCGGACGCCGCCGATCCCCGTGACGACGACACCGACACCGCCGGCACGGCAGCGGCGAGCGAGGCCGCACCGCCCCCGCCGGTGGCCCGCACGACCCTGGCCGAGGCCCTGGCCGGGATCTCGATGCCCGACAGCCTGCTGCCCGTGATCGACCCGGGCCTGCCCGGCCTGGCCGACGGGCGCATCGCCCACTTCGCGGGCACCGGCACCACGGTGTCGGCGGTGGCCACGGCGCTGGCCGACGAGCTGCGCCGCCTCGGCTACGGGGTCGACGGGCTCGACACCATGACGCCCCAACGGGCGGGGCTCAGCGGCACACGCGACGGCACGACCGTGTCGGCCGCCATCGAGCTCGACGACGCCGACGGCTCGGTCAGGGTGCAGCTGCACACCTGAGCCCACCCGGCGCCATCGGCGTCGGTCAGTCGGCCTTCTTCGGGGGCAGCAGGCGCAGGCCGAGCTCGTCGAGGTGGCGGGCGTCGATCGGGGTCGGCGCGTGGGTGAGCGGGTCGGAGCCCGACTGCGTCTTCGGGAAGGCGATGACCTCGCGGATGTTCTCCTCCCCCGCCAGCAGCGCCACCAGGCGGTCGATGCCGAAGGCGAAGCCGGCGTGCGGGGGTGCACCGAAGCGGAACGCGTCGAGCAGGAACCCGAACTTGGCCTGCGCCTCCTCCTCGGAGATGCCGAGCAGCCCGAACATGCGGCTCTGGATGTCGGAGCGGTGGATCCGGACGCTGCCCGAGCCGAGCTCCCAGCCGTTGAGCACGAGGTCGTAGGACTGCGAGCGCACGTTCAGCAGCTCGGCCGGGTCGTCGGCGTCGAGCAGGTGCACGTCGTCGGCGTGGGGCATGGTGAACGGGTGGTGGGCCGGGATCGGCCGCCCGTCGTCGCCGAGCGCCTCGAACAGCGGGAAGTCGACGACCCACAGGAACTCGAGCCCGCCCTCGCTGACCGGCGGGCGGCCGAGCTCGAGGCGCAGCAGGCCGAGCACGTGCCACACCTTCGGGCGCTCGTCGGCCACGATCAGCAGCAGGTCGCCGGCCTCGGCGTCGGTGGCCGACACCAGGCCGGCCAGCTCGTCCTCGCTCAGGAACTTGGCCACCGGCGAGTCGAGCTCGCCGCCCTCCTTGACCCGCATCCACACGAGGCCCTTGGCGCCCCAGCGCTTGGCCTTGTCGGTGAGGTCGTCGAGGCGCGAGCGCGTGGCGTCGCCGCCGCCGGGCACCCGGATGGCCTTCACGCAGGCGGCCTTGAAGGCGTTGAAGCCGGTGTCGGCGAAGAGCTCGGTGAGCTCGACGAGCTCCATGCCGAAGCGGGTGTCGGGCTTGTCGGAGCCGAAGCGCTCCTGGGCCTCGAGCCAGGTGATGCGGGGCACGTCGGCGACGTGCTCGCCGGTGACCGCCTCGACCGCGGCCGAGATGGCGACGGTGATGAAGGCGAGCACCTCCTCCTGGGAGGCGAAGCTGGCCTCGGCGTCGAGCTGCATGAACTCGAACTGCCGGTCGGCGCGCAGGTCCTCGTCACGGAGGCAGCGGGCGATCTGGTAGTAGCGGTCGACACCGCCGACCATGCAGAGCTGCTTGAAGAGCTGGGGGCTCTGGGGCAGCGCGTAGAACTGGCCCGGCGACAGCCGGCTCGGCACCACGAAGTCGCGGGCGCCCTCGGGGGTCGAGGCGATCAGCATCGGGGTCTCGACCTCGACGAAGCCCTGGTCGTCCATGGCCCGGCGCAGGGCGCCGTTGACCTTGGCCCGCAGGCGCAGGTTGCGCTGCATGCGCTCGGTGCGCAGGTCGATGTAGCGGTGGGCGAGGCGCACCATCTCGTCGACGCCGACGCGGTCGTCGAGCTGGAACGGCGGCGGCTCGGCGACGTTGAGGATCTCGACCTCGCACTCGCCGAGCTCGACCTGGCCGGTGGCCAGGTTGGCGTTCTCGGTGCCCTCGAGACGGGCGCGGACGGTGCCCACGATGCGCACCACGTACTCGGAGCGCACGTCGGCGCTGCCGTCGACGACGCACTGGACGATGCCGGTGTGGTCGCGCAGGTCGACGAAGGCCAGGTGCTCGCCGTGCTCGCGGCGGCGGGCGACCCACCCGCAGAGCGCGACGCGGCGGCCGATGTCGTCGGCCCGGAGGGTGCCGCAGTGGTCGGATCGCATCGGGAGGGTGTCGGTCACGGGAGGTCCTTGGTGCAGCGGGGTGGGGTGATCGGCCGGGAGGCCGCTCAGGTGAGGGTGAGGTCGGAGAGCAGGGCGGCGACGGTGGCCACCACGGCGGCGCGCTCGACGCGGGTCTGCTCGTGGTCGCCGACCATGTGGCGCACGGTGACGGTGCCGTCGGCCAGCTCGTCGGTGCCGACGATGAGGACGAACGCGGCGCCCGAGCGGTCGGCCGACTTCATCTGGGACTTCATCGAGCGGCCGTCGAAGGCGCGCTCGGCGGCGATGCCGGCCCGGCGGAGCTCGACGGAGAGGTCGCGGGCGCTGTCGCCACCGGCGGTGTCGACCACGAAGACGTCGACTCGCTGCTCGGGTGCCTCGAACACGCCCTCGGCGTCGCACGTGAGCAGGACGCGCTCGATGCCCGAGCCGAAGCCGATGCCCGGGGTGGAGGGGCCGCCGAGCGACTCGACGAGGCCGTCGTAGCGGCCACCGCCACCGATGGTCGACTGGGCCGCGTCGAGGGCGTGGCTGACGAACTCGAAGGTCGTGTGGGTGTAGTAGTCGAGGCCGCGCACGAGGCGGGGCTCGAGCCGGAACGGGATGCCGAGCGCCCGGAGGCCGGCCTGCACCCGCTCGAAGTGGGCGACGCCCTCGTCGGAGAGGCGGTCGGTGATGCGGGGGGCGTCGGCGATGGCGGCGATGGTGACCGGCCGCTTCGAGTCGAGCACCCGCATGGGGTGGCCCTCGACCTTCTCGGCGTCGGTGGGGTCGAGCTCGCCGAGCTTGGCGGCCAGGTAGGTGCGGATGTCGTCGATGTAGCGGCGACGGTCGTCGGCGGTGCCCATCGAGTTGAGGACCAGCTCGACCTGGCGCAGGCCGAGGCCGGCGTAGAAGTCCCAGAGGAGGGCGATGACCTCGACGTCGAGGTCGGGGTCGGTGGAGCCGATGGCCTCGACGCCGAGCTGGTGGTGCTGGCGGTAGCGACCGGCCTGCGGGCGCTCGTAGCGGAAGCTGGGGGCGGCGTACCAGACCTTCCACGGCGTGGCCGGGCGGTGCTGCACGTAGGCCCGGGCCACCGAGGCCGTGCCCTCGGGGCGCAGGGCCAGGTGGCGCTCGCCCTTGTCGAGGAAGTCGTACATCTCCTTGCGCACCACGTCGGTGCCCTCGCCCATGCGGGCGAACACGCCGATCTCCTCGAACATGGGGCTCTGCACCAGGCCGTAGCCGGCCCGTCCGACCTGGCCGGCGAACCGGGCGATCAGGGCCTGCCAGCGCGCGGACTCGGGCGGGAGGACGTCGCGGGTGCCGACGGGCGCCTTGAACGGCTCGGTTCGGGGCGTCTGGGTCGGTTCGGACACGACCGGGGAGCGTACCGGTGGGCCAGGGCGGGCAACGAACCCGTTGGTGCGCCCATTCGCCGATCGGCTCCACCCGCGCGATCCTGAGCGGAGGGCAGCTGCGACCGCCGATCGCGACCGCCCGGGCCCCGATCGACGACGAGGAGGACGGCGAGGATGGAGAGCACCAAGCGGTGGCCGCTGGTGATGTCGGCCCTCCTGATGGTCGGCCTCGTCAGCCTGGTCGGCATCGCCTACGCGCTCGACCGCAGCCGGCCCACCCCGGAGGAGGCCACGGCCCCCACGACCGCCCCCGAGCGGCCCTCCAGCACCACCCGGCCGGCCGACGCCGAGGTGCTCGGCGTCGTGCAGGTGCCCAGGGTCGACTTCGCCAGCCTGTTCCGCCGGCCCAGCGCCGGCTTCAGCGTGCCGTCGATCATCCTCCCCGACTTCGCGGCGCTCTACGCCGGGCGCCTCAACGACCAGGTCACGCCGTCGCCGCCGGTGACCAGCCCGGTGATCACCACTCCCCCGCCGACGACCGCACCGCCGACGACGGAGCCGCCCACCACGGCGCCCCCGACCACCGCACCGCCGACGACGGAGCCGCCGACCACGGCGCCCCCGACCACCGAGCCGCCGACCACGGCGCCCCCCACCACCGAGCCGCCGACGACGCTGCCTCCCGACACGTTGCCGCCGGACACCCTGCCCTCGGACACCACGATCGCCCCGTAGCCGGCGGGCGGCCGGCGTTCGGGGCCACCCCGGGCCTGGCGGGATCGGCCAGGCCGGCCGATCGCCGACGAGGTCGGACGGCTCAGGCCGGGGCGGGGCCGACGGTGGCGGCGACGAGCATCGCCATCGCCTTGGCCCCGGTGGGCTGGAGGTGGAGCCCGTCCTTGTAGGTGAACCCGGCCGAGCCCGACCACGCGGCCCAGTCGGCGACGATCACGTTGGGGTGCCTCGAGGGCAGCGCCTTGATGGCGTCGTCGGCCGCCCCGACCGCGGGGATCCACGGCGTGCAGGTGACCCAGACGACCCGATCGACACCGTGGAGCGACCCGAGCAGGTTGTCGGCCGCGGCGCCGTAGTCGCCCCCACCCCAGTTGGTGCAGAGGTGCACGACGAGCACCCGGCCGACCGCGCCGCCCTTCGACTGGACGATGCCGATGCCCTGGTCGATGCGGCGGCTCTCCTTGGCGTCGAAGGTGACGTTCCAGCCCGCCAGCGCCGGTGGCACCGTGGTCTGCGCGCCGAGGATGACCGAGTCGCCGAGCACGTAGAGGGTGTTGGCCCCCGGGCCGATGGGCGAGCCGGCGACCTGGGCGGTGGTGGTCGTCGTCGGGGGCTCGGTGGAGGTCGTGGTGGTCGGCGCGGCCGTGGTGGTCGGCGCCGTGGTGTCGACCGCCGCGGCGGGGGCCGGCGAGCTCTCCGAGGCCTGCGGTTCGTCGCGCCCGCAGGCCGCCAGCAGCACCACGACGGCCACCGCGAGGGCCATCAGGTGCGCGCCGCGGCGGGCGCTCGATCGGCGGGAGGGGGACGACATGAGGCAACGACGCTATCGGCACCCGGCCCGAGGTTGGCGTCGGAGCATCCCCTGCGAGGGGCTCAGAGGTTGAGCCCGGCCGCCTGCTCGCCCGCGGGGACTGTCTCGGGCTCGTGCTCGTCGGGGTCGCCGCCGCCGACCAGCGCCTTGTCGACGACGACCTCGCCCTTGCCCGGCAGCACCCGGTAGGCGTCGTAGATGCCGTCGATCTGCTTGATGCCGCCGAGCACCGAGTCGAGGTGCGAGGGGTCGCCGAGCTCGAAGTCGAAGCGCATCTTGGAGATGCGGTCGGAGCCGGTGATGGTGTTGCAGGCGACGATGTTGACGTGGTGGTCGGCCAGCACGGCCGAGACGTCGCGGAGGAGGCGGGCCCGGTCGAGGCCCTTCACCTCGATGGAGGCGACGAACACCGCGGCGATGTCGGTGTCCCACTCGACGTCGATGAGGCGGTCGGACTGGCCCACGGCCAGCGACACCGCGTTGGCGCAGTCGGCCCGGTGCACCGACACGCCGCGGCCGCGGGTGACGAAGCCCATGATCTCGTCGCCCGGCACGGGCGTGCAGCAGCGCGAGAGGCGGACCATGACGTCGTCGAGGCCCTCGACGTGCACGCCGGACTGGTTGGCCCCCGCCTTGTTCGAGCGGCGAGGGGCGCGCACCGTGGTGGGCAGCTGCTCCTCGCGGGTGGGGTCGACGTCCTCGAGGTGCTTGCGGAGCCGCTCGGCCACCGACTTGGCCGACACGTGGTGCTCGCCGATGGCGGCGTACAGCGCGTTGCGGTCGGCGTAGTGCAGGGCCTCGGCGACCTCGTCGAGGGCCTTCGACGCCTGGATCTTCTGCACCGGCAGCCCCTCGCGGCGCATGGCCTTGAGCAGCTCGTCGGTGCCGGACTCGATGGCGTCCTCGCGGCGCTCCTTCGAGTACCAGGTGCGGATCTTGTTGGCCGCCCGGTGGGTGACGACGAACTTCAGCCAGTCGCGCGACGGGCCCGACCCTCCGACCTTGGAGGTGAAGATCTCGACCGAGTCGCCCGACAGCAGCTCGGAGTCGAGCGGCACCAGGCGGCCGTTGACCCGGGCACCGATGCAGGTGTGACCGACCTCGGTGTGGATCGTGTAGGCGAAGTCGACGGGCGTGGCCCCCTTCGGCAGGGTGATCACCCGGCCTTTGGGCGTGAAGACGAAGACCTCGTCCTGCTCGAGGTCGACCTTCAGGTTGGCCATGAACTCGGTCGGGTCGGAGGTCTCCTGCTGCCAGTCGACGATGCGGTTCAGCCACGCCAGGTCGGCGGTGCTGCCGTGGTTGTCCTTGTAGTTCCAGTGGGCGGCGACGCCGTACTCGGCGCGCTGGTGCATCTCGAGGGTGCGGATCTGCACCTCGAGCGGCTTGCCCTGGGGCCCCACCACCGTCGTGTGCAACGACTGGTAGAGGTTGAACTTGGGCATGGCGATGTAGTCCTTGAACCGCCCCTGCACCGGCTTCCACGTGGCGTGGATCGAGCCCAGGGCGGCGTAGCAGTCCTTGACCGTCTCGACGATGACCCGGATGCCGATGAGGTCGAAGATGTCGTCGAAGTCGCGGCCCTTCACGACCATCTTCTCGTAGATGCTCCACAGGTGCTTCGGCCGGCCGGTGACGTCGGCCGTGATGCGCAGCTCCTGCAGGCGGCCCCGGACGTCCTCGAGCACCTGGGTGAGGTAGATGTCGCGCTCGGGCGAGCGGGTGGCGACCATGTGGTCGATCTCGGCGTAGCGCTTGGGGTGCAGCGACGCGAACGAGAGGTCCTCGAGCTGCTGCTTGAGCTCCTGCATGCCGAGGCGGTGGGCCAGCGGCGCGTAGATGTCGAGGGTCTCCTGCGCCGTGCGCTCCTGCTTCCAGGCCGGCATGGCGGCGATGGTGCGCATGTTGTGGAGCCGGTCGGCGAGCTTGATGATCAGGACCCGGAGGTCCTTGGCCATGGCGACGAGCATCTTGCGCACCGTGGCGGCCTGCTGGGCCTCCTTGGAGTCGAACTTGATGCGGTCGAGCTTGGTGACGCCGTCGACGATGCGAGCGACCTCGGCCCCGAAGTCGCGCTCTAGCTGGTCGACGTCGACGCCGGTGTCCTCGACCGCGTCGTGCAGCAGGGCGGCCGCGATGGTGACGTCGTCGAGGCCGAGCTCGGCGCAGATCTTGGCCACGGCCACCGGGTGGGTGACGTAGGGCTCGCCCGACTTGCGGGTCTGGCCCCGGTGGGCCTCGGCCGACAGCGCGTAGGCCCGGGTGATGAGCCCCGTCGAGGCCCTCGGGTGGTGGGCGTGGAACGCCTCGACGAGCGGCGCGACCTCCTCCGACGGGGGCGCGCTGTGGCGACGCCACGGCAGGACCCGGTCGACGGTGGCCACCGCCTACTCCCCTGCTCCCTGCACCGCGGCCGCCTCCGCGGGCTCGGCGTCGCCGCCGGCGCCGTAGGTGACCAGCGAGTGCACGCGGTGCCCGGCCAGCGCCGAGCGGCCGTCGAGGAAGCCGAGCTCCATCACGAACGAGAACCCGGCCACCACCCCACCGAGCTTCTCGACCAGGCGGGCCGTGGCCGCCGCGGTGCCGCCGGTGGCGAGCACGTCGTCGACGATGAGCACCCGCTCACCGGGGTGGACGGCGTCGCGGTGGATCTCGAGGAGGTCGACGCCGTACTCGAGGACGTACTCCTCGCGCTCGATGTCGTGGGGCAGCTTGCCGGGCTTGCGCACCGGCACGAAGCCGGCGCCCAGCTTGTAGGCCACCGGCGCGGCGAACACGAAGCCCCGGGCCTCGACGCCGATCACCCGGTCGATGGCCAGACCCGGCACCGAGCCGGCGTCGACCAGCGCGTCGATGACGGTGGTGAAGCCCTCCGGATCGTTCAGCAGCGGGGTGATGTCCTTGAACACCACCCCGGGCTGGGGCCAGTCGGGGATGTCGCGCACCAACCGGGTGACGGTGGCGGCGGCGTCCGACGGCGACATGTCCCCACGGTACAGGCTCGGGCCACGGGCCCGGCCCACCGGATCAGCGCTTGCGGCCCTTCTTGCGGGGTCGGGGCGGGATGGCGCCGGACGGCGCGGGAGCGGCCGGGCGCGGCGCCTGGGTGGTGGTCGTCGACGGCGCACCGGGCTGGTCGTCGTCGGTCACCGGGGCGTCGTCGTCGGGGTCGAGGGCGCCCGGGTCGCGGCGGCCGTGCGACTGGTCCTCGACCTCGAGCAGACGCTGGCCGGTGGGCCGCGGCGCGTTGTGGAGCACGTCGACGCCCTGGGCCGCCAGCCGCTCGCGGATGGTGCGGTTCTTGGGCTCGCGCTCCTTGAGCCACACCAGCACCGGGGCGGCGACGCCGATCGAGGAGTAGGCGCCGACGACGAGGCCGACGAGCAGGGCGATCGAGAACTCCTCGAGGGTGACGGCGCCCATGATGCCGGCGCCGACCACGAGCAGGGCGATCACCGGGATGATCGACACGATGCTGGTGTTGAGCGAGCGCAGCAGCACCTGGTTCATGGAGAGCGAGGTCATCTGCCCGTAGGTCATGCGGCCGCTCTGGCCGACCAGGCGCTCGTTCTCCTTGATCTTGTCGTCGACGACGATGGTGTCGTAGATCGAGTAGCCGAGGATGGTGAGGAAGGCGATCACCGTGCCCGGTGTGACCTCGAACTGGAAGACCGAGTACACCCCGACCGAGATCAGCACGTCGTGGAACACCGCCACGATGGCTGCCACCGCCATGCGCCACTCGAGCCGGATGCTCAGGTAGATCAGGATGGCGATGAAGAAGAACACCAGGGCGCGGATCGCGGACTTGGTGATGTCGCTGCCCCACGAGGCGCCGACGGTGGAGACGCTGACGTTGCCGACATCGGTGCCGGCGAGGTCGGCGAGCTTCTGACGCACCTCGGCCTCGTGCTCGGGCGTGGCCTCGGGGCCCTGCACGCGCACGATGTCGGAGCCGACGATCTGGATCTTTGCGCTGCCCTCCCCGACGGACTCGAGGGCGCTGCGGGCCTCGCTCACCGAGACGCCGGGGGCGGAGACCTCCCAGGAGACACCGCCCTCGAAGTCGATGCCGAGGTTCAGGCCGCGGGTGAACAGCGACAGGAGGCTGATGATCACGAGCACGCCCGAGAAGATCAGCGTGCGCTTCCAGACCTTCAGGAAGTCGATGTTGGTCTCGCCCCGGTTGAGGCGTCCGAGGCGGCTCATCGGGTGGCTCCTGCGCTCGGGCGGGCGGCGGTTCGGCGGCCGGTGGGCTGGGGGGCCTCGGCCGGGATGCCGAGCAGCGACGGGCGCCGCAGCAGGCCCTTCGACCGGGTGGCGAGCTTCACGACCGGGCGCATGTAGGCCCACGAGGTGAGAAGGTCGAGGAGGGTCGACAGGGCGAGGTAGAAGGCGAAGCCGCGGACCGGGCCGACGGTGAGCCACCACAGGAGGGCGGCACCGATCAGCGAGGCCACGTCGGCCTTCACGATGGTGGAGAACGACGAGTGGAACGCCCGGTCGGTGGCGCTGCGGATCGTGCGCCCGTCGTGGACGTCCTCCTTCAGGTGCTCGTAGTAGACGACGTTCGAGTCGAGCGAGACACCGATGGAGACGATGATGCCGGTGATGCCGGCGAGCGTGAGGGCCAGGCCGTTGTTGGTGCCGAGGTAGGAGATCACCGACCAGAGCAGGGCACCCTCGATGAAGAGCTTGAGGATCGAGAGCACGCCGAGCACCCGGTAGAACGCGATCATGTAGAGCGACACCAGGATGAGGCCCACGAGGCCGGCGATGAGGCCGGCGTGGAGGGCATCCCGGCCCAGCGTGGCCGACACGATCTGGGCCTGCTGCTGCTCGAGCTCGACCGGCAGGGCGCCGTACTTCAGCGAGGTCGCGAGGTCCTTGGCGCTGCGCTCGGTGAAGTTGCCCGAGATCTGGATCTGGTCGGCCTGGAACGACGCCTCGTTGATCGTCGGTGCCGAGATCACCCGGCCGTCGAGGACGATGGCCAGGCGGCCGGGGCCCGAGGCGGAGGCCGGGCAGGTGGCGTCGCCGGCGTAGCACTTGGCCGCGGCGGCGTTGAACAGGCCGATGCCGTCGGCGCCGCCCTTGAACACCGGGCTGACCGTCCACTTCGTGGTCTGCCCGTTGAGGGTGGCCCGGGCGGTGTCGAGGGCGCCACCGGTGAGGGCCACCGGGCCGACCTGGAGGACCGACACGAGGGTCTCGCCGTCGCACTGCGGCAGGTAGGTGGTGCCCTCGCGGTTGGTCTGCTCCCCGGTGAGGCCGGTCTTGCAGACGTCGGGCGAGAGACCGGTGGGGTTCGAGGGTGCGGTGGTGGTGGTCGACGCCGTCGGGTCGGCCGTGGTGGTGCTGGCGCCCGGATCGACGGTGGTGGTCGTGGCGTCGGTGACGACGCTCGGGTCGAGCTCGGCGAGGACCGGCCGGAACTGCAGCTCGGCGGTCTGGCCGACCAGCTCAATGGCGCGGTCCTTGTCCTTCACACCGGGGATCTGGATGAGGATGTTGTTGCCCTGCCGGGTGATCTCCGGCTCGGCCACGCCGAGGGCGTCGATGCGCTGGCGGATGATGCGGATCGCCTCGTCGATCGACGAGGACTCGGGCGTGCCCTTGGGCTGGAGCACGACCGAGACGCCGCCCTGCAGGTCGAGGCCGAGCAGGGGCTTGTTGCCCGAGGCCAGCGTGTAGGTGAGCGACAGCACCGCCACCAGCACGATGATGATGAGGGACCAGTAGCCCCGGAAGCGCCTCACGGGCGGTCCTCTCGATCGTCGACGGGCTCGCCGTCGGTGGTGACCCCGTCGATCACGCCTCCGCCGTCGGCGGTGTCGACCTCGGGCTCGGACTCGAGCTCGGCGGCCTCGTGCTGGGCGGCGGCCGCGTCCTGGTCGACGATCTTGGCGGCGATCGCCCGCCGGGCCATCTTCACCTCGAGGCCGGGGCCCAGGCGCACCATCACGATGTCGGCGTCGACCGAGGTGAGGGTGCCGTAGAAGCCGGAGCCGGTCATGACCTCGTCGCCCACCTCGAGCGAGGAGACGAGCG
Organism: uncultured Actinomycetes bacterium; assembly: GCA_945957335.1. Taxonomy (GTDB): domain Bacteria; phylum Actinomycetota; class Acidimicrobiia; order Acidimicrobiales; family Acidimicrobilacustridaceae; genus CAMFLJ01. The sequence goes on from CAMFLJ010000033.1 coordinate 13,437, forward strand.
CGTTGTGGCGCTTCATCTCACGCTGCTTCGGGCGGATGAGGAAGACGTAGAAGAGCCCGAGGAGGGCGATGGGCAGGAGCAGGGCCATGGTGCGGGCTCGGGGGCCGATCAGTCGATGGGGTCAGACGGCAAACCCGGCCACAGTAGCCCCCGCGAAACCCCTGTCCAGCCGCGTGTCACACCGGTGGCGGAGGGGTGGCGCTCAGGTGGACGGCTCGTCCCAGACCTCGACGACGGAGCGGCGGAAGGCGTCGTAGGTGCCTGCCGCGATCGCCTGCCGGGCCTGCTCCATGAGGCCCAGGAGCCAGTGCACGTTGTGCAGCGTCGTGAGGCGGGCGACGGTGGGCTCGTTCACCGAGAGCAGGTGGCGCAGGTAGGCCCTCGACCAGCGGCTGCAGGTCGGGCAGGTGCACCCGGGCTCGAGAGGCTCGGGGTCGCGCGAGAACCGGGCGTTGCGCAGGTTCAGGCGGCCCTGGGACGTGAGGATCGTTCCGTGCCGGGCCAGGCGGGTGGGCAGCACGCAGTCGAACATGTCGACCCCGAGGGCGACCGACTCGACGATGCTCACCGGGTCGCCGACGCCCATCAGGTAGCGGGGCTGGTCGACGGGCAGGACCGCCGTGGTGGCGGCCAGGGCCGGGAGCATCTCGTGGCGCGGCTCGCCCACCGACAGGCCGCCGATGCCGTAGCCGTCGAAGTCGACCTCGACCGTGCGCTCGGCGCTCTCGGTTCGCAGGGCCAGGTCGACCCCTCCCTGGACGATGCCGAACTGGGCCTGGGTCGAGCCCTCGGCCCGGGCGGGGGCGTTGGCGGCCTTGGCCCGGCCGGCCCACAGCGCCGACCGGTCGACCGCGGCCCGCACAGTCGAGATCGGCGAGGGCAGGGGCGGGCAGACGTCGAGGACCATCATGATGTCGCCGCCGAGCTGCTGCTGGACCTCCACCGCACCCTCGGGGGTGAGGTGGTGCGAGCTCCCGTCGTAGGTGCTCTTGAAGGTGGCGCCGTCGTCGGTGACCTTCGGCTCCAGCGAGAAGATCTGGTAGCCGCCCGAGTCGGTGAGGACGTGGCCCTTCCAGTCGGCGAAGCCGTGGATGCCGCCGAAGTCGGCCACGAGGTCGGCGCCGGGCTTCAGCATCAGGTGGTACGTGTTGCCCAGGATCACCTCGGCGCCGAGCCGCTCGAGGTCCTCGGCGGTCAGGGTGCGCACCGTCGCCCGGGTGCCGACCGGCATGAACGCCGGCGTGCGGAACGTGCCCCGGGCGGTGGTCACGACGCCGGTGCGGGCCCCGCCGTCGGTGGCCGAGAGGTCGAGGCGCAGCACGTGGGGGGAGGCGTCGGGCACGGCGGGAATCTACCGGTGCCGGCACAGGTCACCGGTCGAGGATCGCCTGCCCACGCGCCGCCGTCACCGAGGGGACCGGTCCGCCATGGTTGACGTCCCGCCCGGAGAGGTCGACCATCGGGAGGGCACCCGTGGATCACGGGTCGGAGCCGGGGGGTCCCCATGCGCTGCTGCCTCGTCGTCGCCCACCAGACCCTCGACAGCCCCATGCTCGAGGACGCCATGGCCGACGAGGCCGTGCGCGACCCGGCCACCTTCCACCTCGTGGTGCCGCTGTTCCGGCCCGACGACGCGGTGGCCGTCACCGACCTGCAGGTCCGGGCCGCCGCCCAGGAGCGGCTGAACCGGGCGATCTCGGGGTTCCGGGCCGTGGGGTTCCTGGCCGACGGCGAGCTGGGCGACCCGAACCCGGTCGAGGCGGTCAGGGCCGTGGTCGAGCGCGACGGCGTCGAGGCGTACTCGATGGTGCTGGTGTCGACGCTGCCCCGGGTGGCGTCGCGGTGGCTGCGGGTCGACGTGCCGTCGCGCATCGCCCGTGCCACCGGGCTGCCCGTCAGCCACGTCGAGGCGCCGGCGCGAGTGCCCCGCTAGGCCGTCGAGCCACCGCCGGCCCCGCCCGCCCGGGTGAGGAGCATGGCGTCGCCGAAGGAGAGGAAGCGGTAGCCCTCGGTGAGTGCCTCGGCATAGAGCTCGCGCCAGCGGGGGCCGACGAACGCCTCGATCATCACGAGCAGCGACGAGCGCGGCAGGTGGAAGTTGGTGAGCAGGCGGTCGACGACCCTCCACTCGTAGCCCGGGGTGATGAACAGGTCGGTGCGGCCCTGGGGCTCGGCCCGCACCGCCGCGCTCTCCAGCGCCCGCACCGCGGTGGTGCCCACCGCGACGACCCGACCGCCTGCGGCCCTGGTGGCCTCGCACGCCTCGGCGGTCTCGGCCGGCACCCGGTACTGCTCGGAGTGCATCACGTGGTCCTCGACGGTGTCGGTGGCGATCGGGCGGAACGTGCCGAGGCCCACGACCAGCTCGACCTCGGCCCGGCGGACCCCTCGCTCGTCGAGGCGGGCGAGCACCTCGGGGGTGAGGTGCAGCCCGGCCGTCGGTGCGGCGGCCGAGCCGGGCTGCCGGGAGAACACCGTCTGGTACCGCTCGGGGTCGTCGAGCGGCGCGGTGATGTACGGCGGGAGCGGCATCTCGCCGTGGCGCTCGAGGGCGGCGAGCAGGTCACCGTCGGCACGCAGGGTGACGTGGCGGCGTCCCTCCCCCAGGTCGGCGCCGGTCGTCACCACCAGGTCGTCGGCGCCGCCCGGCGGGCGCAGCTCGGTGCCCGGTGGCAGCTTGCGGCTCGGCCGGACGAGCGCCTCCCACACCGTCGTGCCCTCGTCGCCGGTGCCGTCGACCTGCTCGAGCAGCAGCACCTCGGCCGCTCCCCCGGTGGCCTTGCGCAGGTGGAGGCGGGCCGGGAGCACCCGGGTGGTGTTGAGCACGAGCAGGTCGCCCGGCTCGAGCAGCTCGGGCAGGTCGCGCACGATGCGATGGTCGGGAGCGGCCCCGACGCCACGGTCGACGAGCAGGCGCGCCGAGTCGCGCTCGGTGAGCGGGTGCTGGGCGATGCGCTCCTCGGGGAGCTCGTAGTCGAAGGCGGCGGTCTCCACGGCGACCGCTCAGGCTAGGGGCGCCGTCGGCAACCCCCGACGGCCCGGCCTGCGCCGGTCGGTAGGGTCTCGTCATGTCCGAGACGGTCCACAACACCTACTTCGACGGCGGCGTGCAGAGCCTCGGGTTCCAGCCCGACGGCCCGAAGGCCACCGTCGGGGTGATCCAGCCCGGCGCCTACCACTTCGACACGGTCGCCCCCGAGCGCATGACCGTGGTCTCGGGCGAGCTCGAGGTGCTCCTCGACGGCACCACCGACTGGCAGCAGCACGCCACCGGCACCGTGTTCACCGTCGACGGCCACAGCGGCTTCGAGGTGCGCACGACCCACCCCGCCGCCTACCTCTGCGAGTTCCTCTAGGCCGACCCCGGCGTCGCCGCGCGGCCGGCGCATCATCTCAGGGCCGAACGAGCGGTCCGAGGGTGCGCTCGGGCCGGCCCGTCCCGGGGCCCGACCCCACGATCGGCACCAGGGCACCGGCGAAGACGACCGTCGCCACCAGCAGCGGCCACCCCGCACCCCACCTCGTCAACCAGGCGCCGAGCACCGCTCCTGCCATGAAGAGGGCGATCGAGCCACCGCGGCGGGCCAGGCGGGCGTTGTCGCCCCGAGCGAGCGGCGAGTCGGCCGCGATGGCGGTGTAGGCCAGCGTCGTCAGGTTGGTGGCGAGGTCGGCGACACCGTGCGTGCGCATGAGCGCGTTCTGCAGGCCCATCGCGACGCACAGCAGTGCGACCACCACGTCTCGCCCCGCGCCGGCAGGCCCGGCGTCGGTCGCGAAGGCCACCGCGGTCGCCGCGACCAGTAGCGCAGCCACACCGACGAAGCCGAGGCGACGCTCGTGGATGGCCGAGGGCCCCCGCTCGAGCAGGCCACCGGCCACCGCCCCGACCCCGAACGCGGCGAGTGCCACGACGTAGCGCAGCGGCGAGGCACCGCCGATGGACTCACCGGTGCCGAGGTTGAACGCGAGGAGCGCCATGTTGCCCGTCATGACCTCGGCGAAGACCCCACCCAGGGCCAGGAAGCAGGCGGCGTCGACGACCCCGCACACGACCGCGAGGGCGTAGAAGCCCGAGAGGTAGGGAGCCCGCCACGCCACGCGCCGACGGTAACCAGGTGCCGGACGGGCGAGGCGGACCGCCGCCGGCGGTCACGGCCGGAGCCTGGGACGGGGTCAGCGGTCGAAGAGGCTGGGGCCGGGGTCGGCGGCCAGGGGCGCGCTCGGTGGGGCGACGAGCCCGATGTGGGCCCACGCCGCCGGGGTGGCGACCCGGCCGCGCGGGGTGCGCATCAGCAGGCCCTGCTGGATGAGGAACGGCTCGTAGACGTCCTCCACGGTCTCCTCGGCCTCGCCCACGCTGATGGCGAGGGTGCCGAGGCCCACCGGGCCGCCTCCGAACTTCTGGCAGAGGTTGGCGAGCACCGCCCGGTCGACCTTGTCGAGGCCGAGGTCGTCGACCCCGAACACGGCCAGGCCCTCGTGGGCGGTGGCCTCGTCGATGACGCCGTGGCCGCGCACCTCGGCGAAGTCGCGGACGCGCCGCAGCAGGCGGTTGGCGATGCGGGGTGTGCCCCGCGCCCGGCGGGCGATCTCGCCGGCGCCGCCCGGGTCGATGTCG
>CAMFLJ010000034.1 GCA_945957335.1 uncultured Actinomycetes bacterium
GTCACCACCGGCAGCCTCGGCATCGCCGTGGCCGACGCCCGGCTCAAGCTGGTCATCCCGGTGACCGCCATCGCCGGCAACTACACCGCCGTCCTCACCATCAGCTCGTTCTGATCCGAGGTCGGTGACCATCCCGACGGTGGGGGGCCACGGCCCCCCACCCGGACCGGATGGGCATCCGCACGGCGGCTCCGGCCGCTCGACCCAGTGGGCGGCACCGGCTCCGAGCCGGTGCCGCTCGTGTCGGTTCCCGGCACACCTCGCAACGACACCTCACCCGCACGAAAAGGCAGACACTCGATGACCTCCCGGTTGCGCCGCCTCACGGCACTGTTCCTCCTCCTGGCCGCCATGGTGCTCCCCACCGCAGGCGCGGGCGCGCAGCAGACCGCACCGGGAATCGATGACAACCCGGCGCCCGACGGCTCGGTCGTGCAGAGCTGGGCCCTCTTCCCGGTCGGGGCCGACGACCCGACCCAGGGCGGCAACCGCCCCAACTTCACCTACGAGGTGGCCGCCGGCACCACCGTCACCGACGCCTTCACCGTGGCCAACTACGGCAACGTCCCGCTCACGCTCCGCCTCTACGCGTCGGATGCGTTCAACACCGCCGACGGCGGCTTCGACGTGCTCCAGGGATCGGAGACCCCGACCGACGTGGGCGCCTGGTTCCAGAACCCGCAGCCCTACATCACGCTCGAGCCCGGGCGGCAGGCCACCGTGCCCTTCACCTTCGTCGTCCCGATCGACGCCACCCCTGGCGACCACGCCGGGGCCATCGTGGCCTCGCAGCAGATCCCCGGCACCGGGCCCGACGGCAAGACGGTCACCCTCGATCAGCGGACCGGCTCGCGCGTGTACCTGCGGGTGACCGGCGAGCTCAACCCCGACATGGGCGTGGAGGGCGTGACCACCAGCTACGACCCGTCGCTCAACCCGATGGGTGGAGCGGCGACGGTCTCCTACACGATCGTGAACCGAGGCAACGTCCGCATGAAGGGCAGCCAGACGGTGGAGGTGGGCGGTCCCTTCGGCCTCCTCGCCGCCTCGAGCACCGATGACGTCCCCGAGCTGCTCCCGGGCCAGTCGGTCGACGTCACCAAGACACTCACCGGTGTGCCCGCCACCGTCCTGTCGTCGACCAAGGTCACGGTGAGGCCGGAGGAGGCGGTCAACCCGGCCGACCAGGCGCCGCCGACCGCCACCGGTTCGGCGCTGACGCTCGCCCTTCCGTACGCAGTGATCGCGGCGCTCGTCGTCATCGGGCTGCTGCTCTTCGCCCGGAACCGCTACCGCCGCCGCAACCGCCCGACGGCGGGCTCGACCCCGGACCGGGTCGGACCCCGGCCAGCTGCCCCCTCCACGGTGGTCGACCAGCGGGTCGACCAGCTGACATGAGCGCCCGGCCTTGGCGTCGCCTGCTCGTCGTGGTCGCGCTCCTCGGCGCGCTCGCCGCGCTGCCGTCGACCGCGGCCCGAGCCCAGGGCACCTCCGACGCAGCGGGATCCGACGTCACTCCCGGCTACATCGTGGGCCCGACCCTGACCGTCAACCCCGCCTCGGCGGCGATCGGTCAGAGCGTCGATGTGATCTTCAGCGACTGGAACGCGCGCCTTGCGACACTCTCCATCTGTGGGAACGAGGCCCGACGGGGCGCTTCCGACTGCAACCAGGTCGGCAGCCAGGGGGTGACCATCCGGGGCCTGGGGGTCGACGTCCCCATCGCCACGATGGCCGTCAACGCCCCGCCCGTGCCGTGCCCGTGCGTCGTCAAGGCCGTCGGCACCGACACCCACGAGTCCGCCATCGTCCCGCTCGACATTCCCGGGTTCCCGACCGCGCCGCTCACCGATCCGCCCGGCGGGAAGCTGATCGAGGCCGAGGTGATCCCGCAGGAGGCGTCTGCCGGCGTGGGCGGCGCCCTCCGCTCCGCGATGGGCGGTGAGACGGCCTACGACGTCGTCGTCTCCGTACGGAACACCACCACCGAGCAGCTCGACAACGTGCGCGTCTTCGGCTCCGTGGGCCACACGGCCAGCGAGCAGCTCGAGACCTTCCAGCTCACACCCGGTCCGATCGACGGCGGCCGCACGTGGACCACCACCGTCCGCGTCGTGCTCCCGGCACCCGCGTGGGGCAGCTACGTGTGGACGGTCGACGCGTCAGGCGCCGGTCCCACGGTCACGGCTGAGGCCGGCACGCGCCTGGTGCCGTGGCTGCTCTTCGTGCTGATCGCCCTGCTCGTCGGCGTGATCGTCATGATCCTCCTGCGCTGGCGCGACCGCCGCCGGCAGCGCCGGGCTCCGTCCGAGCTGCCGCCCGGTGACAGGCCTTCGGGTGCCCTCGAGTCCGCGCCGGCCGACGACGACCACGCCGGCGCCGGGCACCTCGTGGCCTCCGGCGCCTCCTCCACCTGACCCTCCGACGTCCGCTCGCCCCCGCCGACCGGCCTCCCGTCGGCACCCGTCCCACCCGAGGAACGTGATGCACCGAAAGATCCTGATCCTGGCCGCCAGCTCCCTGATGGTGGCGGTCGGCCTGGCCGGCTGCGGCGGCGGCGACGGCAGCTCGAAGGACGCCACCGCCTGCCAGATCTGGCAGAGCGTGGGCGCCTGGCAGACCCCCGGCACCGTGGCCATCGAGCGCCTCGACGACATGGCAACGGCCACCGGTGGGCAGATCGAGTCGCGGGCGGAGACCCTCAAGCAGCTCATCCAGGACCAGGCGTCGCCCCAGGCCCAGCTCGATGCCACCGAGGCCCTCAACCAGGTCTGCCGGTCCTTCGTGGACATCCCGACCACCCCGGCGCCGAGCGGCGGATGACGTCCTCCAGCCTTCACCTCCGCGACACCTCGGCGTCGCCCGGCGGTCGTCGGGCCGTCGTGGCCGCTCCGTAGCGTCAGGCACCGTGAGCGAGGCCCGATCAGCGTCTGCGGGCTCCGTGGCCCGCCTCGTCGCCGTGGTCGTGGCCGTGGTCCTGCTCGGCCAGTTCCTCACGGCGGTCCCGGGGGCGGTTGCCGACACCGCCCCGTCCGTCCCGGCCGCGGTCGGCGCCTACCGCGACGCGGGTCGCGCCCTGCGCGACGCCGAGGACGCCATGCGTACGGCCGAGACCGACCGCGACGCCTCCCGCCGGGCCTGGCAGCGCGCCTCCTCCCAGCTCGACGCAGCCGACAAGCGGCTGGAGCGCCAGCGTGCGAAGTACGCGGCACTCAGCGCAGAGGTGTACGTGCGGCAGGGGTCCGCCGACCAGCGCAGCGACGACTCGATGATCATGGCGCTCTCCGGTCAGCGCCAGCTTCTGCAGCAGGCCCGCGACGACGACGACTTCGCGGCCGGGGAGGAGCGCCGCCTCTCCGTCGAGCTCGCCGACCGGCAGAAGACGGTCGACCGAGCAGGAGGCGACCACGATCGGGCCAAGGCCGAGGCCGACGCCACCGGGAGCGACCTCGAAGCGGCGATGGCCGCCGACGGCGTCACCGACCTGCCGGCCGTGGCCTATGTCGCCTACCTCGACGGCGCCGCCCTGGTCGGTCGGTCGCACCCGGGTTGTGGCCTGTCGGCGGCGGTGCTGGCCGGGGTGGGCCGAATCGAGTCGGGCCACGGCCAGAACCGCCAGTCGTCGGTCGACCAGACCGGCCACGTCGACCCGCCACTTCGGGGGCTCAGGGGTGACCCGACGCCGGACACGGACGGCGGGCGCATCGACGGTGACACCACCATCGACGTCACCCTCGGCCCGATGCAGCTCTACGCCTCCGACTGGGCCGCCCACGGCACCGACGGCGACGGCGACGGCGTCGCGTCGCCACAGGACATCTTCGACTCCTCGGCCACGATGGCCGAGATCCTCTGCGCACCCGGCACCGGCCTGTCGACCTTCGCCGCTCTCGACGCCGCGCTCACTGCCGTGCTCGGCGACGGACAGCAGGCCACGGCCGCCCTCGGCACCGCGCGCCGCTACGCGGCCGCAGCGACGCTCGACATGGGAGTCGTTCCCGCGGACCCCAACGCAGTCCTGGGGGAGGGCGATCCGCAGTTCGACGGGGCCGAGGGGGCGCTCGCCCGGGGCGACGTCAGCGGGATGATCGACTGGGCCATGACCCGGCTGGGCACGCCCTACTCGCAGTGCCTCGGGCCCGACGTCCGACCCCAGGACCCGGTCTGCCCTCCGGGCACCAACCGGTTCGGGGTGGGCTTCTTCGACTGCTCGGGCTTCGTGAGCCACGCCTTCCGCTTGATCGGCATCAAGGTGCCGCAGACGACATACGCGATGGCGGCCGACCCCACCTTCATGGCGACCGAGGTGAGCGACCACATCGACCTGTCGGTGATGCGTCCGGGCGACGTGTTCCTGATGGAGGGCCACACCGGGCTCTACGTCGGCAACGGGATGATCGTGCACGCCATCGGTCGTGGGCTCACCTACCAGCCAGTGCCGACCTGGGTCGCGAACGGCACGATCGCGGTGCTGCGCCCGCTCGCCCTCCTGCCGCCCGCGCCCCCGGATCTCTCGGGGATCGCGCTCCCCGACTTCGCCGCGCTCCAGCACAGCTGAGCGGACGGAGGATCAGCAGCAGCCGGACGAATCGGCGGCGGTGCCCGCCCGCCCGAGCGTCACGGGCTCCGCGGCCGCGGGCGAGCAGCACACGCTTCCGGCGTGCTCACCGACCACGGTGTTCGAGAGCTGGTCGGAGTCGGCGGTCTTGACGTACCACTCCCACCGGGCGCCGTCGGGGTCGCTCACCCAGGTCTCGACCTTCTCGGCGTAGCAACACACCGTGTCGTCGACGCCGGTGGTCTCGACGCCGGTGCCCGTGAGGCGGGCCTCGGCGGCCACGACCTCCTCCGCGGTCTCGGTCTCGACGCCGAGGTGGTTGATGGTGCCGCCCTCGGGGCCCTCGAAGAGCACGAGCTTGAGGGGCGGGTTGGCGATGGCGAAGTTGGCGTACCCGGGCTTGCGCTTGGCCGGCTCGGTGGCGAAGAGCTTGGAGTAGAAGTCGACGGCGGCGTCGAGGTCGGACACGTTCAGGGCGAGCTGCAGGCGGGACACGGTCTTCCTCCGGGCGGGTAGCCTCTCATCGACAGATGTCGATGTGGGCATCCTACCCACGCATCGACAGTTGTCAATATGACGTTCCGAACGACCACGGCTGACCACGACCGACGACGGCAGAGAGGCGGAGGAGACATGAGCGAGCGCACCGAGCTCGGCTGCTGCGAGCCCTTCACCGAGTCGGCCCTCAGCGAGCCCGCTGCGGTCGAGCTGGCCGCGGTGTTCAAGGCCCTCGCCGACCCGGTCCGCCTGCGGTTGCTGTCGATCGTGGCGTCCGCGCCCACGGGCGAGGCCTGCGCCTGCGACCTCACCGAGCCGGTGGGCCGCTCGCAGCCGACGGTGTCGCACCACATGGCGGCGCTGGTCGACGCCGGCCTCGTGCAGCGGGAGCAGCGGGGCCGCTGGGCCTGGTACCGGGTCGACACCGACCGCCTCGACCAGGTCCGGGGCCTTCTCACCACCGAGTCGCTCAGCCGCTGAGCGCCCGCCCGGCGGGCCGACCGCTCAGGCGGCCGGGACCTCGCCGAGCAGCTCCTCGACGAGCACCCGGACCCGTCGCTCGATCTCGTCGCGTATCGGGCGAACCGCCTCCACTCCCTGCCCGGCCGGATCGTCGAGCACCCAGTCCTCGTAGCGCGTGCCCGGGTAGAAGGGGCAGGCGTCGCCGCAGCCCATCGTGATCACCACGTCGGAGGCCGCGACCGCAGCGTCCTCGAGCTTCTTGGGACGGGCCCCCATCGCCCGCAGGTCGATGCCGACCTCGGCCATGGCCTCGACCACCGCCGGGTTCACGTCGTCGGCCGGCGCCGACCCGGCCGAGCGGACCACCACCCGGTCGCCGGCCAGCTGCATCAGGAACGCAGCGGCCATCTGCGAACGGCCGGCGTTGTGCACGCAGACGAACAGCACCTCGGGCGGGTCGTCAGCCATCGGTGGCCTCCCTCGTGACGTGGGGGTAGAAGAGCCGCACCAGCCCGAACGCCACGACCATGCCCACGAGCTGCATGACGATGAACATCGGCGCCGACGACGGAGCGATGCCGGCGAAGGTGTCCGACAGGGTGCGGGCGATGGTGACGGCCGGGTTGGCGAAGCTGGTCGACGACGTGAACCAGTAGGCCCCGGCGATCCAGGCGCCCACCGCGAACGGCACGGCACGGGCCCGGCCGGTGCGCACGCAGCCCTGGATCACCAGCAGCAGGCCGACGGTGGCGATCACCTCCGACAGCCACAGGGCGGGCGACGAGCGGTCCTTGGTCGACAGCTCGACGGCAGGCAGCTCGAACATGAGGTTGGCCAGCACCGCACCGATGCACCCGCCCACGACCTGGGCCACCACGTAGAGGCCGGTCTCGCGGGTGGTCGTCGTGCCCAGCAGCCGATCGGTGATGGTGACCACGGGGTTGAAGTGGGCGCCCGACACCGCCCCAAACATCAGGATCAGGCCGATGAGCGCACCGGCTGTGGCCGCGGCGTTCTCGAGCAGCTGCAGGCCGACGTCGGTGGGGGAGAGCTGCGAGGCCATGATCCCCGAGCCGATGACGGCGATGATCAGGAAGGCGGTGCCGAGAGCCTCGGCGGCCAGGCGCCGGGCCAGGTCGAGCCGCAGGCCGCCGGTGCCGGTCTCGGGCTCGAGGGCCAGCTCGGCGTCGCTCAGCGGGAGGTCGTCCTCGAGCGGGCTCACGACGGGGTCACCAGCTCGGGCACGGCGCCGACCCTCTCACCTGCCCTGAGATGCGGTCAACCGAACGTCGGGTGAACTCTGGCGGAGCGTTCGGCTCGGCTCAGCCCTTTTGCTCGGCCCCCAGGCCGGGCCCCACGCGGAGGGCCAGGTGGGCGCGCACCGCAGGGTCGTTCGAGAGGCGCACGGCCTCGCCATAGGCAGAGCCGATCTCATCGCCCGGCGCTCCCGCCCGGATCAGCGCCTCCAGCCGCACCGCCCACCACGGCTGGTAGGTCGCCGCCGCGCCCGGATCGACCTCGGCGAGCGCAGCGAGCGCGGCGTCGGGACCGGCCGCCTCGAGCACCGCGCCCGCCCGCGCCACCTGGGCCCCGACGGTGGGGCGCATCGTCAGCAGCGTGTCGTAGAGCGCCACGATCGTGAGCCAGTCCGTCTCGCCGGCGGAGGCCCGCCGGTTGTGCACCGCCTGGATCACGGCCTGCACCTGCCATGGGCCGGGGGAGTGCAGCGACGCGGCCACGCGGAGGTGCCGGTCGGCGGTGGCGATCGCCGCCCTCGACCACGTCGCCGGGTCCTGCTCCGAGAGGAGGACGAGCGTGCCGTCGTCGGCCCGACGCGATCCTCGGCGGGCTTCGGTGTGCCAGAGCAGGGCGGCCAGCCCGTGGGCCTCGGGGTCGTCGGGCAGGAGCTCGCACAGCAGCTCGACGAGCCGCAGCGCCTCGGGGACGAGGCCCACCTTCCGATCGTCGTCGCCCACCGGGTCGTCCCACCCCGTGCCGTAGGCCGCGTAGATCGCGTCCGCGACCGATCCCGCCCGCTCGGGCAGCTCCTCGGGCCCGGGCACCCGGAACGGCACCCCGGCCACCTTGATCTTGCGCTTGGCCCGCACGAGCTGCTGGCCCAGCGTGGCCGGCGCCATGAGGAAGGCCGCCGCGATGCGGGCGGCGTCGAGGCCCAGCACCGTCTGGAGCATCAGTGGTGCGTGCAGCGACGGGTCGATCGCCGGATGGGCGCACGTGAACATGAGCTCCAGGCGCTTGTCGGGCACCGACGAGGCGGGCCCGAGCTCCTCGCGCTCGGCGGTCCGCAGCGCCAGCTCCACCTGGTTGCGCTCGGCCACCTGCCGCCGCCGGCCGCCGCCGATGAGCGAACGCCGGGCCACGGTCAGCATCCAGCTCTCGGGGCGCTCGGGCACACCGCGCTCGGGCCAGGTGCGCACCGCCGACTCGAGGGCGTCGGCCAGCGCGTCCTCGGCCGCGGCGATGTCGGAGGTCTGCGAGGCCAGGAACGCGAGGAGGCGGCCGTACGACTCGCGCACGACCGCCTCCACGGCACTGGTGGCCTCGCCCGCCATCTCAGTCGTCGGCGGGTGCCATGCCCAGCAGCGGGCGCACCTCGGCGCTGCCGCTGCGGGGCCGCTTGGCCGCCCACTCGAGGGCGGCGTCGAGGTCGGGCACGTCGATCACGAAGATGCCGCCCAGGTTCTCCTTCGACTCGGCGAAGGGCCCGTCCTGCACGGAGCGGACGCCGTCGCGCACCCGCACGGTCGAGGCGGTCGAGGGCGGCTGGAGGGCGGCGCCGTAGCGGACGATGCCGCTGGCGTTGATCTCGCCGACGAAGGCGGTCCACTCGGCCCAGTAGTCGCCGGCGCGCTCGTCGGTGCGGCAGGCGAACTCGTCGTCGTCCTCGGTCAGGATCAGCAGGTACTCCATCGGGGTTCCTCCCACGTTCACGACCCGGTGGGTCGGCCGGCGGGTCCGTCCCGCCGTGCACCCCGCAGACGCGCGTGACCCGGCCATTTCGACAACCGGCTGAGGTTTTTTCTTCCCGGGCCCGGATCGAGGTTCAGATGGCAGTCAGGCTCGGCGGCGGTAGCGCGCCAGGCACGGACCGTCGGAGCGGGCCACGCCACCGATCTGCACCGGCAGCGGCCGCACCTCGTCGAAGAGGGGCTCGACCTCGTAGGCCTCGAGGAACCGTCCGCCCGACGCGCACATGGCCGCCAGCGAGAACGGCTGGGCCGGGCAGGTGTGGGCGCCGTGGCCGAACGTGGTCACCAGCTCGCGGGCGGGCAGGTCGGCTTCGTCGCGGAGACGACGGCGGGCCCAGCGGTCGGGGTCGTAGGCGTCGAGCCCGGGCATGGCCGAGGTGTTGGTGAGCGGCAGCAGCGTCGCGATCTGTGCGCCGGCGGGCACCGCGTAGGTGTGGTCCTCGTCGGCCACCGTGGTGGGGGAGAGCACCGCCCGCAGCATGATCGAGCGCTGCCCCATCCGGGTCGACTCCAGCGCGCACCGCTCGAGCAGGCCGTCCTCGCCGGCCCGCACCCGGGCGAGCACGTCGGGGTGGGTGGCGAGCTGGGCCAGCATCCAGCCGGCGGCGGCGAACAGGTTCGACATCGACCCGAGGTGGACGAGCAGCGCGTCGCGGGCGATGCCCACCGACCGCTCCGGCTCGGGCTCGCCGTCCCAGCGGGCGATGATCCGGGCGAACAGGTCGTCCTGCGGCGGTGCCGCGTCGCGGGCCGCCACCGACTCGGCCAGCAGCTCCTCGACGCGGGCCATCGCCGCCCGCTCGGCCACCTTGCCACCGGCCGCCACCGCGGCCATGGCCTCGGGGTGCACGAAGGCGGTCGAGCCGTCGAGCTCGTCGAACGCGGCCACCAGCTCGTCGAAGCGCGGCGCGGTGGACGGCACCTCGCCGGCCCAGCAGGCCAGCCCCATCCGGTGCCCGAGGCGCCGGGTGAACGCGAACAGGTCGACCTCGCCCCAGCCGTCGGGCCCGCAGGCGGCGTCGAGCTCGTCGAACGACACGTCGATGGCGGCGGAGAGCTGGGCCAGGTAGGCGGCCACGTCCTCCCGCCCGAACAGGTCGGCGATGTTCGTGCGGCGATCGAAGAACAGCTCGTCGGGCAGCTTGCGGGTGAGCATCATCCAGTCGGCCACGCCCTTGGAGGCCTCGGCCTCGGGCAGGGCGTAGAAGCTGCGCACCCCGGCGGGGGAGAAGACGAACAGCGTCGGGTGCCGTGGGCCCTCCACCACGAAGGTGTCGCCGACGCGCTCGCGGGCACCGGCCAGCGCGACCACCGGGTCGGCCAGCTCCTCGTCCCACGGCAGGCGCACGTCGGCCACCGGTGGTGCCGGTGTGATCTCCCCCTCCACGGCCGCGCACGCTACCGGCCCACCCGCCGCCACGGAGCCGAAAACGACGACCGGCGCCGCCTACCTCCATCAGGGGGTGGTTCGGCGCCGGGCGACCGGTGCGAGCTCGGCGCCTCGGGGCGCCGGCCGGGGCTCAGCCCTGGCCGACGAGCTTGCGGTTCTTGAGCTTCGACTTCAGGTAGTCGCGGTTCATGAGGGCGATGAAGTCGATCGGGATCTCCTTCGGGCACGCCTCCTGGCACTCGCCGTAGTTCGTGCACGACCCGAAGAACAGCTCCATGGTCTCGACCATGTCCTCGGTGCGCTTCCAGCGCTCGGCCTGGCCCTGGGGCAGCAGGTTGAGGTGGGCGAGCTTGGCCGAGGTGAACAGCTGGCCGGCGCTGTTGGGGCACGCCGCCACGCAGGCGCCGCAGCCGATGCAGGCCGCGGCGTCCATGGCCGTGTCGGCCGCCGGCTTCGGGATGAGGATCTCGTTGGCGTCACGCGGGGCACCGGTGTCGGCGGTGATGTAGCCGCCGGCCTCGATGATGGCGTCGAGCGCCGAGCGGTCGACCATGAGGTCCTTCTGCACGGGGAAGGCGGCGGCGCGCCACGGCTCGATGGTGACCGTCTCGCCGTCCTTGAACTTCCGCATGTGCAGCTGGCAGGTGGCCGTGCCCTTCTGGGGGCCGTGCGCCTGGCCGTTGATCATCAGGCCGCAGGTGCCGCAGATGCCCTCGCGGCAGTCGCTGTCGAAGGTGATCGGCTCGCGGCCGGCCTCGATGAGGGCCTCGTTGACGTTGTCGAGCATCTCGAGGAAGGACATCTCGTCCTTCACGTCTTCTGCCTGGTAGGTCTCGAAGCGGCCCGGATCGTTCGGGCCGTCCTGACGCCAGACCTTGAGGGTGAGGTTCACTGGATCTCCGGTGGGTCAGGGCTACTTGTAGGAGCGGACGGACGGCTTGACGAACTCGAACTCGAGGGGCTCCTTGTGCAGGTCGGGCGTGGCGCCCTTGCCCTTGTACTCCCAGGCCCCGACGAAGGAGAAGTTCTCGTCGTCGCGCTGGGCCTCGCCCTCGTCGGTCTGGTGCTCGACCCGGAAGTGGCCGCCGCAGGACTCCTCGCGCATGAGGGCGTCACGGCACATGAGCTCACCCAGCTCGAAGAAGTCGGCCACGCGGGCCACCTTCTCCAGCGACTGGTTGACGCCCTCGTCATTGCCGAGCACCCGCACGTTCTTCTCGAACTCCTCGCGCAGGGCCGGGATCTCGCCGATGGCCTTCTCGAGGCCGTTCTTGTCGCGAGCCATGCCGCAGTAGTCCCAGACGAGCTTGCCGAGCTCGCGGTGGTAGTGCTCCGGCGACTTGGTGCCGCCGACCGAGAGCCACCGCTTGATCTCGTCGTTGATGCCCTTCTCGGCCTCGACGAACGCGGGGTCGTCGGTGCTGACGGGCGACTGGCCGAGCAGGCCGGCCAGGTAGTCGCCCACGGTGTAGGGGGCGACGAAGTAGCCGTCGGCCAGGCCCTGCATCAGTGCCGAGGCACCGAGGCGGTTGGCGCCGTGGTCTGAGAAGTTGGCCTCACCCAGCGCGTACAGGCCCGGGATGTTGGTCATGAGGTTGTAGTCGACCCACAGGCCACCCATCGTGTAGTGGGAGGCGGGGTAGATGCGCATCGGGACCTTCATCGGGTCCTCGTCGGTGATGCGCTCGTACATGTCGAAGAGGTTGCCGTAGCGCTCGAACACGACGTTCTGGCCGAGGCGGCTGATCGAGTCCGAGAAGTCGAGGTAGACGCCGTTCTTCAGCGGCCCGACGCCCTTGCCCTCGTCGACGACGACCTTGGCCTGGCGGGACGCGATGTCGCGAGGGGCCAGGTTGCCGAACGACGGGTAGCGCCGCTCGAGGTAGTAGTCGCGGTCCTCTTCGGGGATCTGGTCGGCGGGGCGGGTCTCGTCGGGGTTCTTCGGGACCCAGATGCGCCCGTCGTTGCGCAGCGACTCCGACATGAGGGTGAGCTTCGACTGGAACTCGTCGCTCGCCGGGATGCAGGTCGGGTGGATCTGCGTGTAGCAGGGGTTGGCGAACAGGGCGCCCTTCTTGTGGGCCCGCCACGCCGCGGTGGCGTTGCTGTTCATGGCGTTGGTCGACAGGTAGAAGGCGTTGCCGTACCCGCCGGTGCAGAGCAGCGTGGCGTGGCCCGACCAGCTGCGCACCTCACCGGTGGTGATGTCGCGGGTGACGATGCCGACCGCCACGCCGTCCTTGGTGACGACGTCGAGCAGCTCGGTCTTGGTGTGCAGCTCGACCCGGCCCAGCGACACCTGCTGCATGAGCGCCTGGTAGGCGCCGAGCAGCAGCTGCTGGCCGGTCTGGCCACGGGCGTAGAAGGTGCGCGAGACCTGGGCGCCGCCGAAGGAGCGGTTGTCGAGCAGGCCGCCGTACTCACGGGCGAAGGGCACGCCCTGGGCGACGCACTGGTCGATGATGTCGACGCTGACCTGGGCCAGTCGGTAGACGTTCGACTCGCGGGCCCGGAAGTCGCCGCCCTTCACCGTGTCGTAGAAGAGGCGGTAGATGCTGTCGCCGTCGTTCTTGTAGTTCTTGGCGGCGTTGATGCCGCCCTGCGCGGCGATCGAGTGGGCCCGGCGGGGCGAGTCGTGGAAGGTGAAGCACTTCACCTGGTAGCCGAGCTCGGCGAGGGTGGCCGCGGCGGCGGCGCCGGCGAGGCCGGTGCCCACCACGAGCACGGTGAACTTCCGCTTGTTGGCGGGGTTCACCAGCTTCATGTTGAAGCGGTGGTTGTCCCAGCGGTCCTGGATGGGCCCGGACGGGACCTTGGAGTCGAGGGTGATCGTGCTCATGGGCGGCCTCTCAGCTCACGGACACGATGCCGGCGAGCACCGCGATGGGGAAGGTGATGTTGATGCCCGCGACGAGGATCGCGAACCCGGCGGCGAAGCCTCGGCGCAGCGGGTTGTGGCGGGGGTTGAAGCGGGGGCTCATCGACCCGAGGCTCTGGAAGATGCTCCAGGCGCCGTGGTACAGGTGGAAGCCGAGGGCGAGGTTGCCCAGGATGTAGATGGCGGCGACCACGGGGCGGTCGAGGCTGTAGGCCAGGTTCTGGTACGCCTCGCCCCGGACGAACTCCGGGTTGACGGCGTGGACGCCCCAGGTCAGGTCGGCCAGGTGGAACAGCAGGAACAGGCCGACGATGATGCCGCTCCAGCGCATGGTGCGGGCGGCGAAGCTGACGGCCACGTAGTCGCGGGGCGACTGGTACTTCTTCGGCCGGGCCTTGGCGTTGATCCGGGTGAGCCCGTAGGCGCAGTGGATGTGGAGGGCGAACGCCACGATCAGCCCGATGCGCAGCAGCCACAGGGCCACGGTGCGGGGCAGGATCGGCACGAGGAGCTCGCGCAGGAACTCGGCGTAGTGGTTGAAGTCGACCGGCCCGAGGTACATCTTCAGGTTGCCGACCATGTGGAAGAACACGAAGCCCATCAGCGCGAGGCCGGTGAGCGCCATGACCCACTTCTTGCCGACGGACGACCGATAGAGGTCGATGACGACGAACGGGCTCCGCGAGTGCCGCTTCACGATGGGCTCGGACGTGATGTCCGGCGTGAGGGCAGGCGGTTCCTTGGTTGCTGTCACGAGCGAACCTTTCCTACGAGTACCTGAGCCCGGATGACCGGGGTGACGAGGATGTGGGGCCGCTCGGCGCGAGCATGGGTCGCCTGCGGGCGAGTTCACGCTACCCACCGCCTGAGTGGGAGAGCGAACCCTGCCCCGCGCTCGGGGGACGTGGCGTGTGTCTCAGCCCGCCAGCGGCCGACGGGCGACCCGCCGGGCCAGCAGCTCGTCGCCCTCGAAGAGCTCCACGGTGGCCACCACCACGGGGCCGCGGTGCACCACGTCGGGGGGCGGCGCCGGAACCGTGAGGTCCACCTTGCCCACCCTCGCGACCTCGTCGGCACCAACCTCACCGGCCCAGCCGACCTTGCGGAACGGCTCGTCCTCGCGGCCCTCCCACGCCACCGACACGACGGCCCGCAGGCCCTCGAGCGGCGTGCGGCGGTCGTTCACGACGTGGAGGTCGAGCGTCGTGCGGGTGCCGGGCCGCAGCGGGTCGGGCAGCTCGTCGAGCACGGCGATCACCGGAGCGCACGCGGCGACGAACGCGTCCCACGCCGGCTTGGGCCGTCGCTCGTGGTCGAGCAGCGCGGCGGTGACACCGGGTGCGGCGTCGGCCAGGGCGAAGGCGGCGAAGCCACCGGTGGGCCGGTACTTGAGCCGGCGCAGGGTCTCGACGTTGCGGGCCACGACCTCGGCCTGGTGGGCCTGGGCCTCGGCCGCCCAGCCGTCGAGGGAGACGTGCAGGTCGGGGGGCACCCGGCGCCACACGGGCACGGCCTCGAGGGCGAAGCGGTCGGCCAGCTCGCCCCAGTCGAGGTCGGGCCAGCGCTCGGCCGCGTCGCCGTCGACGTCGAGGAGCTCGCCCGCGCCGGCGGGTGCCTGGGCGCCGAACTCGGCGACGAAGCGCCCGAGGCGGGGCCAGAGGCGCAGCAGCCGGCCGAGGTCGCGCGTGCGACCCCAGCGCCAGCCGGCCCAGAGGTGGGTCGACGTGCCCGACAGCTGGGGGAGGTGGGGCCACACCCCGGTGTGGGGGATCACCGGCCGGCTCCCGTCGCTCGACGCCAGGGTCTCGGCCACCGAGCGGTCGAGCATCGTGCGGTTCCACGACGGCAGCACCTGGGCGGTGAGCCAGTGCAGGCGTGAGCGGCGCAGCTCTGCGGTGCCTCCACCGCGCCACGTGCGCGGGTCGCCGCCCCAGGGCTCGTGGTGGCCGCACCAGACGAGGAGCGAGGGGTGGTGGGCGAGCTCGTCGACGGCGTGGCGGGCCAGGTCGCGCGCGGCCGGCTTGGCCTGGCGCTGGAGCGCCCACTGGATGGGCAGGTCCTGCCAGAGCAGCACGCCGCGGCGGTCGGCCTCGTCGTAGAGCTCGGGCCGGGCGATGTGGCCGTGGACGCGGACGAGGTCGAGCCCGGCGTCCGCCGCCAGGGCGATGTCCGCGGCGACCTCGTCGGCGGTGGCGTCGGCGAGGAGCTCGCGGGTCGGGCCGACGGAGACGCCCTTCAGGAAGAGGCGCTCGCCGTTGACCGTGGCGACGAAGTCGGACATGGCGACCTGGCGCAGGCCGGTTCGCCAGCGGTGCCCGTCGCTGACCTCGTCGTCGACGAGCACGTCGACGCCCACGTCGTAGAGCGGCTGCCCGCCGAGCGCCCGCGGCCACCACAGCTCGGGATCGGGCACGGGCACCGTGAACTCGATGCGGTTCTCGCCGGTGGCCAGCGAGTGCTCGCGCTCGACGAC
The DNA here is from genome assembly GCA_945957335.1 of uncultured Actinomycetes bacterium. Classification (GTDB taxonomy): domain Bacteria; phylum Actinomycetota; class Acidimicrobiia; order Acidimicrobiales; family Acidimicrobilacustridaceae; genus CAMFLJ01. The sequence goes on from CAMFLJ010000034.1 coordinate 15,250, forward strand.
GGCGACGGCCCGGTCGAGCGCGGAGGGGGCGCTGATGTCGGCCCCGCCGAGCGGGCTCGCCGACGCGGCGACGGTGTCGACGGCTCGGGCCGCCCAGGTGCGGAGGGTGATGGTGCGGGGCTCGTCGCTGTCGAGCACCACGCGCACCGCCAGCGTGGCCTTCGACGCGTCGGCCTGCGGGCAGCGCAGCCGGCAGTGGCGCACCCGCACGGGCCCGGTGGTGTGGAGCAGCACCGGGCGCCAGATGCCGCCGGCGTTGGGCCCCCGCCCGAGCAGGGCCGAGCGTCCGAGGGCGCCGGTGAGGTCGCGGGTGCGGCCGGTGCCCACCGGGTCGCGTGCCACCTCGAGGGCGAGGAGGTGCTCGTCGCGCTCGCGCACGAGGCCGGTCACCTCGAACCAGTGCGGCACCGCGTAGCCCGAGGTGTCGCCGAGGTAGGTCCCGTCGAGCCACACGTCGGCGGCGGCCATCACCCCTTCGAGCACGAGGAAGGAGCGGTCACCGTCGTCGGGGCGGCAGCCCGAGGCGTCGAAGCGCGTGCGGTAGGCCAGCGGGCCGTCGTGGTCGGCGAAGGCTGCGGTCGAGCTCCAGTGGCCCGGCACCGGCACGCACTCCCAGCCGCTGTCGTCGAGCGCGTCGTCGGCGTAGCGGCCGTGGCGGTCGTCGTCGCCGGTGGCCGCGGCGCGCCACGAGCCGGACAGGTCGAGGGTGGTCCGGCGCGCCATGGGCCGCCACGCTACCCAGCGTCCCGCCGCCGCCGTCCGGCGGTCACGGCCGTGCGGGCAGCATGCCCACCCGGCCCGTCCCGGCCGGGGAAGAGGGCGGTAGGTTGAGGCCCGTTCGTCGCCGGGCCCCCTTCGCGGCCCGGCCGGGGAGGAGCCACCGATGTCCGACCGTCCCACCACCCTCGGAGAGCTGCGTGCCTCGGGCTGGGAGAGCCGCCCGGTCAAGGAGGAGGTGCGCCGCAACGCGATCGAGCGCATCAAGGCCGGCGAGGCCCTCTTCCCGAACGTGCTCGGCTACGAGGACACCGTCCTCCCGCAGCTCGAGAACGCGCTGCTGGCGGGCCACGACGTGATCTTCCTGGGCGAGCGGGGGCAGGCCAAGACCCGCATGATCCGCTCGCTCACCGGCCTGCTCGACGAGTGGATGCCCGTCGTCGCCGGCTCGGAGATCAACGACGACCCCTACAACCCCGTGTCGCGCCACGCCCGCGACCTCGTCGAGGAGATGGGGGAGCAGACCCCGATCGACTGGGTGCACCGCGACGAGCGCTTCGGCGAGAAGCTCGCCACTCCCGACACCTCGATCGCCGACCTCATCGGCGAGGTCGACCCCATCAAGGTCGCCGAGGGCCGCTACCTCTCCGACGAGCTCACCCTCCACTACGGCCTCGTGCCCCGCACCAACCGCGGCATCTTCGCCATCAACGAGCTGCCCGACCTCGCGGAGCGCATCCAGGTCGGCCTGCTCAACGTGCTCGAGGAGCGCGACGTCCAGGTGCGTGGCTACAAGGTGCGCCTGCCGCTCGACGTGCTGCTCTTCGCCTCGGCCAACCCCGAGGACTACACGAACCGCGGCCGCATCATCACCCCGCTGAAGGACCGCTTCGGCGCCCAGATCCGCACCCACTACCCGCTCGACGTCGACACCGAGGTCACCATCGCGCTGCAGGAGGCCCGCCCGCTCGAGGCCCCCGGCGTCGAGGTCACCGTGCCGCCGTTCATGGCGGAGGTCGTGGCCGAGCTCTCCCAGCTGGCCCGCCGCAGCCCGCACATCAACCAGCGCTCGGGCGTGTCGGTGCGCCTCACCGTGTCGAACCTCGAGACCCTCGTGGCCAACGCCGCCCGCCGCACGCTCGTGCACGGCGAGTTCGACGTGGTGCCCCGCGTCTCCGACCTCGAGGCGCTGGCGTCGTCGACCGCCGGCAAGCTCGAGATCGAGACCATCGAGGAGGGTCGCGACGAGCAGATCGTCGAGCAGCTCCTGAAGGCCGCAATCCTGCAGGTGTTCCGCGAGCACATCGCGGTCGAGAACCTGCGCGACGTCGTCGACGCCTTCGAGGGCGACCGCATCGTGCACGCCGGCGAGGACGTCACCTCGTCCGACTACCTCGAGCTCTTCGCCGACATCCCCGAGCTGCGGGCACCGGTCGACGCGCTCGTCGGCCCCGACGCCTCGGCCGCGCTCGTGGCCAGCGGCGTCGAGTTCGTGCTCGAGGGCCTGCACCTGTCGAAGCGGCTCAACAAGGACGCCGTCGGCCCCCGCGCCCAGTACCGCGGCCGCAACTGACCGTTTCCATCTCTCATCGGCTCATGTCGTCAGGCATGCCCTGACGACGTGAGCCAATGAGGATCAGCGCTGGTCGTTGACCAGCTCGCGCACGCCGTCGGCGCCGGCCACCACCACCCGCTCGACCATCGAGCCGGGGAAGATGCCGTGCTCGACGATGCCGGGCGTGGCCGAGAGCTGCGCGGCCAGCGCCACTGGGTCGGCGATCGAGCCGAAGTGGGCGTCCATGAGCAGGTTGCCGTTGTCGCTGCGCGCCTCGCGCGTGGTCACCGACGTGGCCCCCAGCGCCGTCACCCAGCCCACGACGGTGGCGGGGGCGAAGTCGATCACCTCGAGCGG
>CAMFLJ010000035.1 GCA_945957335.1 uncultured Actinomycetes bacterium
TCTCGATCGCCAACGACGTGGCCAAGTACTTCGCCATCATCCCGGCGATGTTCGTGGGCGTCTTCCCGGCCCTCGACACCTTGAACGTCATGAAGCTGTCGAGCCCGAACTCGGCGATCCTCAGCGCGGTCATCTTCAACGCCCTGATCATCGTGGCGCTCATCCCGCTGGCGCTGCGGGGCGTGCGGTTCCGGGCCATGAGCGCCTCGGCGATCCTGCGCCGGAACCTGCTGATCTACGGCGTCGGGGGCCTGATCGCCCCGTTCGTCGGCATCAAGCTCATCGACATGGTCGTGACCGCACTGGGGGTCAAGTGATGCGACGCCAGATCCTTCCCGCCGTCCTCGTGGCGGTCGTCTTCACGGTGCTGCTCGGCGGCGTGTACCCGCTGGTCGTCACCGGCATCAGCCAGCTCGCCTTCGACGGCAAGGCCAACGGCTCGCTGGTGACGGACACGAACGGCCAGGTGGTCGGCTCCGACCTGATCGGCCAGGGCTTCAGCGACCCGAAGTACTTCTGGCCGCGCCCCTCGGCGGCCGGCGACGGCTACGACGCCATGGCGTCCGGGGCCAGCAACCTCGGCCCCAACGACCAGACGCTGCTCTCCGACGTCGAGCAACGTGCCACCGACTACCGGACGGCCAACGGCCTCGCGGCCGACGCCCAGGTGCCGGTGGATGCCGTCACCTCCTCCGGCTCGGGCCTCGACCCGCACATCTCGGTGGCCAACGCCGACCTGCAGGTGGCCCGGGTGGCGAAGGCACGGGGCCTCACCGCCGACGTGGTCGACGGGCTGGTCGCCAAGGCCACCGAGGACCCGAGCCTCGGCGTGCTCGGGGAGAAGGCCGTGAACGTGCTGCGGCTCAACCTGCTCCTCGACGAGCTCCAGGGCTGAGCCACCCTGGCGTCCCCCGGCCACGGCTCCGCCGCCTCCGGCCGGGGAACGGGAACGGCCCGGCGCCGAGGCGCCGGGCCGTTCCGCGTCCTGCGATCGACGGGAGCGTCAGCTGCCGAGGATCTTGGCCTTCATCGACTCGAACTCGGCGTCGTCGATCAGGCCCTTGTCCTTCAGGTCGGCGGCCTTGGCCAGCTCGTCGGCGGGGCTGCCGGCGTTGTTGACCACGGTCCGGATGTAGTCGGCCTGGGCGGCCTGCGCCGCCTGGGCGTCAGCCGCCGCGTGGTCGGCCATCTTGTGACCGCGGGCGATCAGGTAGACGAACACGCCCAGGTACGGGAAGAGGATCACGAAGATCACCCAGATGGCCTTCGAGAAGCCACCCAGGTCCTTGCTGCGGAAGATGTCCGAGAACACCAGGATCAGCAGCCAGATCCAGATGAAGAACAGGGTGAACCACAGGATCGACCAGAAGACCTGGCCCACCTGCCACTCAGCGAGAAGCATCCGATTACCTCCACCTGCCGCGCCGCGGTCGGCGGCGGCTCACTTGCTCCGGGCGGGCGCCCGGGTCGTCACTCAGCGAACGATGTTGGCACCCGGACGCGACGCGTCGCACCATCCGGTCGGGGTGACGGGCCGCGAGCCGGAGGATCAGGCCGACGACGCGAGCGCCACGAGGCGGTCGAGCACCCCCGGCTGGGCCGACAGAGCGGTGCGGGTGGCGCCGCTGAGCAAGGGCGCACGGAGGCGACGGACGCTGCTGCGGACCGCCTCGGATCCGACCCCTGCGACCGCGGCGGCCACGGCGCGCTCGGGCCCGATCACGGTGGCGGTCGAGGCGGTGAGCTCGGCCACGTCGCCGTCGAGCAGCACGTCGTCGGCGGCGAGCTCGCTGAACCCGAAGTCGATCAGCCACACCACCCGGTCGTCGGCCACGAAGACGTTGGCCAGACGCAGGTCGCGGTGGGCGATGCGGTGGGCCCGCAGGATCGCGACCTGTGCCCACACCCCGGCCACGAGCTCGTCGTAGCCGGGGCAGTCGTCCTCGCGGTCGAGCGAGTGCCCGGCGATCGTCTCGTAGGCCAGCGTGTAGCCGTTCGGGGCGGCCGGCGCGAACGCCACGAGCGGCGGCGTGCGCACCCCGAGCTGGCGGGCGATGACCGCGACAAGGGCCTCGTGCTCGACCGTGCGCCGCAGCGACGAGAACGGCCGCCCGTCGTGGAGGTCGCGGGGCTGGATGCTGCGGAAGATGCGGAACAGCAGGTCGGCGCTGCGCTCGTCGGCGCCCAGCGTCTTCACGAACACCGACGTGCCGTCGACGAGCGACCCGAAGTACGGCGTCGACCCGCGGGCGTCGACCGAGGCGGGGGCCAGCTCGGCCAGCTCGACACCGACCGACGCCAGGCCGGCCATGACCGCCTGCTGGGTGGGCCGACGGGTGGGGGCCTCGAGGACGACGATGGCGGCCGAGCCACCGACCCAGCCGGCGAGCACGGCGAGCACCGTCTCGAGCGAGACGGGGGTGCCGATGAAGTGGGCGACGGCCACCGCGAGGGCCGCGGCCCACCAGGCCCGCCGCCACCGCCGCGTCGTCCACGGCGTGACCGCGGCGGTGATGGCCACCACCCCGGCGAGGGCGTACGACGACGGGCCCTCGAACTGGATGTCGCCGTACCAGGCCTGCAGCCGGCTCACCGTCGACGCCGTCTCGTCGGCGCCCGGGTTCACGATCCAGAACAGCAGCGCCGCGACGGCGATGCCGAGGACGATGCTGGCCAGGAGGCGCCAGCGGCGGTGCGCCACGGTGAGCACGCCACCGATCACCACCAGGCCGAGGCCGAGCAGCTCACCGATGACCACCACCGTGGTGACGAGGCCGGCCGGCAGGTGCTGGAACCCCTCGAGCACGTCGGCCACGAACTGCGAGGACGAGGCCCCGAAGAAGCGCGACATGAGCGCGGCCAGGACCAGCAGGACGACCGCGACGACGAGGCGCAGCACGTCGGCGGGTGAGCGCTCGACCTCGACGTGCTCGTGACCCGGCTCAGAGGTCGGCGTCGTGGTGGCCGGTGCGACGTCGCTCATCCGAGCACCACCGCCAGGGCCCCGCCGACGAGCAGCCCCGCACCGAGCCCGGCCGTGACGTCGAGGGGGTTGTGGGCGCCCACGTAGACCCGACCGAGCATGACCAACAGTGGCACGGCGAACCATCCGAGCGCCCACCATCCACTGAGCACGTCGACCACCACGCACGCCACCGCGGCCACCAGGATCACGTGCCCCGACGGGAAGCTCGGCCCCGTTGCCGGCACATCGGCGCCCCGGAGCCGGGCGCCGGGCTCGCTCGTGCCCGGCCGCTGGCGCACCTCGAGGTGGCGGGCCATGCGGTGGCGCAGGACGCGCTCGGCGACGAGCTTCAGCACCACGGCGAGGACGACGGCGACCGCGACGTGCACCTCACCCAGGAGCAGCGCCACCGCCAGGCCGGCGACGGTGCCGACCACCAGGTTCCCGAGCTGCATCGGCACCCACAGCGGCACGAAGAGCCAGTCGGGCAGGCCGTTCACGGCCCGGAAGGCGCTGGCCTCGGCGGCGGGGATCGTGGGTCCGAGCGCACCGACGACCGACAGCGCGAGCACGACCGCACCGACGCCGATCGATCCCCATCCGACGATGCTCACCGCCACCTCGCAGCGCCCCGGCCGACCGGTGTCGGGCGCGCGGAGCCGGCGCCCATCCTCGCACCGACACCGCCCGCGGCCCCGCGCACGTCCGGTCGGGCCCGGGAACTGCTTCGACATGGATGGCTAGTGTTCGCCCGATGACGAGCCCCGATGCGCGGCCGACGGCCGACCGCGTCACGCGCCGACGTGGTGGCCTGCCCGCGTGGCTGGGCTGGGCGCTGGCCGTCGGGCTGCCGCTCGTCGTGAGCGTGGCCGTCTGGCGCATCGACAACCCCGACTACCGCCTCGGGGTCTCGTTCATCGCCGCCGTGGCCGTCGTGGTCGCGGTGGCCGGCACCCGGCCCGGGCTCGTCGCCACCGCGGTCGGTGCCGCGGGCTTCTGGTTCACGGTGACGCCCCCCAACAACGAGTGGGGCCTGAAGTGGCCCGAGGGCGTGATCTCGCTCCTCACCTTCCTCGGCTGCTGTGCGCTGGTGGTGGCCGTCAGCCACCAGCGCGACGTGCAGGTCCGGCGGAGGGCCGCGTACCAGCGGCGCTACCGCCGGCTGTCCGACATCGGGCTGCTGGGCGTCATCTTCTGGGAGATCGACGGCCGGGTGACCGGGGCCAACGACGCCTTCCTCGAGATGATCGGCTACAGCCGCGACGACCTCGATGCCGGGCTCATCGACTGGGTCGCCCTGACCCCGGCCGAGTACCACGGGACCGATGCGGCCAAGATCGAGGAGCTGACCGCCGAGGGCTACCACGAGCCCTACGAGAAGGAGTACGTCCGCAAGGACGGCAGCCGCGTGGCGGTCATGGTCGGCACCGCGTTCCTCGAGGGCTCCGACCGCGAGGGCATCAGCTACGTGGTCGACATCACCGAGCGCTGGCGCCTCGAGCAGGAGCGCGAGCAGCTGCTGGCCTCGGAGCGCCACGCCCTCGCCGAGGCCGAGGCCGCCACCCGACGGCTCCGCGTCGTGGCCGCCGCGTCGGCCCGCCTCATGGCCAACCTCGATCCCGAGCGCGTCCTCCACGAGCTCACCGAGGTCGTCGTGCCCGAGTTGGCCGACGTGGCCGCCGTGTTCGTCCCCGAGGGCGGGCTCCTGCGCCGGGCCCGCGTGGTCAACGCCCGCCACCCGCAGCTGGGCGAGGTGCTCAGCACCCGCTTCCCCGTCACGGTCGGGTCGGAGTCGCCCGTCGCCCAGGCGTTCCGCACCGGCCGCACCGTCGAGGTGCCCGCCGAGGTCAGCCGGGCCCGGATCCCGCACGAACACGGCCCCGAGTACGAGGCGGCCGTCGCTGCCATGGCCGTGAGCGGCAGCGTGGCCATCCCGTTGCGCGTCGCCAACGACGTGCTGGGCGTGCTCACCGTGTCGGGCACCCAGGAGCGCGGCGAGCTCGAGCCCGACGCCGTGATCGCCGCCGAGCAGATCGCCGAGCGCGCGGCGGTCGCGCTGCAGAAGGCGCAGAGCTTCGCCGAGGAGCGCCGCATCGCCACGCTGATGCAGCGCGCCCTCCTGCCCGACAGCACCCGCTCGATCGACGGCCACGAGGTGGGCACCTGCTACGTGCCCGCCGCGGTCGGCCGTGAGATCGGCGGCGACTGGTGGGACGTGCTGCACCTGCCCGAGGGCCGTGTGGGCCTGATCGTCGGCGACGTCAGCGGCCACGGGGTGCACGTGGCCCCGAGCATGGCGAAGCTGCGCCACTCGATCGACGGGGTGCTGATGCACGGCGCCTCGCCGGCCGAGGCGGTCACCGCCGCCAGCCACCTGCTCGAGGTCAACCGGCCGGGCAGCTACGCCACCGCGTTCGTGTCGGTCTACGACCCCGCCCGCCGTCGCCTCACGTACTCGCGTGCCGGCCACCCTCCCCCGCTGCTGCTGGTCGGCGACGGCGTCCGCCAGCTCGACCACCCCGGTGGCACCCTCCTCGGCATCAACAGCGCAATGCGCAGCCAGACCACCGTCGACCTGCCCGACGACTTCGAGCTGATCGCGTTCACCGACGGCCTCGTGGAAGAGCCCGGCCTCGACTACGACGACGGCGTGGAGCGGCTGGTGCGAGCCGCCCGCGCGCTGCCCCCGGCACTGGCGGGCCAGACCCGCGCCGAGCAGCTCGTGGCCGACGTCGTCGGCACCACCGGGCGCGACGACGTGTGCGTGGTGATGGTGCGGCCGTGCCCGCCCGACACCTCCCCGCCCGCCGCGGCGGGCACGTCGTCGCCGTAGGGTTGGTCGCCATGGGTGACGAGCTCGAGGCGTGGCAGGAGGCGTGCGACCGGCTGGCCGCGATCGGGCGCCGGCTGGGTGACGACGACTTCCCGGCCGCCGAGGCGGACCGGGCCGACGGCATCGCCCACATGGTCGAGCAGGCCATGTGCTGGATGGGCTGGTCGGTCTTCCACGCCGACCCGCGCCGACCGCGGTTCCAGCGCCAGAACGACCTGATCACCCAGTGGGGCGGACCCAACGCCGACAACGTCTACCGCCACGCCCGGGTCGAGCCCGGCCGGCGCTACCGCATCCGCGGGCACATGCACTCGTGCGAGGAGTTCGTCCTCGCCGTGCGGGCCGGCTTCATGCACCTGCCCACCTGGGGCACCCTCTTCGAGATCACCGCCACCGAGCTCGGCATCAGCGAGGGCCACGAGTTCGACTTCCTCGTCGGCGAGGGCACCTCGGTGCCCCTGCCCGAGGGCGCCCTCAGCGTGTCGATCCGCGAGTACTACTGGGACTGGGTCGAGGACGAGCCGGCGACGTTCACCATCGAGTGCCTCGACGACGACGCCGACGAGCCGGCACCGCGGCGCGACGCGGCGTCGACCGCGGCCCAGCTGCGCGAGGGCGTCGACGGCGTCGTCCACTCGACGGAGTACTGGAACACCTACATGCGCGAGGAGGCGGCCAAGGGCGACGACAACGCCTTCCAGCCGGTCTTCGAGCTGGCCAAGGGCCTCGACGCCGCCCGCTACTCGTTCTGCTTCTGGGACCTCGGCCCCGACGACGCCCTCGTCGCCGAGATCCAGCTGCCCCCGGCCCGCTACTGGAGCCTCCAGCTCTACGACATCCCGTGGTTCCACCTGGTCGACGAGACCGAGCACGTGGTGTCGCTGAACCACACCCAGGCCCGGGTCGACGACGACAGCGTCATCCGAGCGGTGGTCAGCCACCGCGACCCGGGCGTGCCCAACTGGCTCGACGCCGCCGGGCTGAAGCGCGGGCTGTTCACCCTTCGGGCGTTCTGGACGACGGACGAGGTGGCGACCCCCACCACCCGGGTGGTGCCGGTCGACGAGGCCGCGGCGGCGCTCCCCGAGGGCACGCCCACCGTGAGCCCGGCCCAGCGCGCCGCCACCATGGCCGGCCGCCGTCGCCACCTGGCCTGGCGCTTCCGCACCTGACCCGCCCGACCCCTCTGGTTCGATCCGTGCACCCAGAGGCGACGTGCTGCACCAGAGGGTGGAGCGGGCTCGACGAACGACGACGATCCGAGGGGGGACCGTGACGGGACGGCTGGAGGGGAAGGTGGCGCTGGTGAGCGCCGCCGCCAACGGCATCGGGCGCGCCATCGCCCGGCGCTTCGCGGCCGAGGGCGCCGCGCTGTGGATCAACGACGTGGCCGCCGACGCGCTGGCCGCGGTGGTCGACGAGCTGCGGGCCGGCGGGGCGACGGTCGAGGGGGTGGCCGGCGACGGCTCCGACTCCTCCTTCGTCGACGCCTGGGTGGCCGGTGCCGTCGAGCGCCACGGCCGCGTCGACGTGCTCTCCAACAACATCGGGGTGTCGCGATCGGGCCTGATCGCCGAGATCAGCGACGACGACTGGCACTTCCAGCAGCGCCTCACCCTCGACACCGTGTTCTTCGCCACCCGGGCCGTGCTCCCGCACATGGTCGCGGCGGGCGGCGGCTCGATCGTGAGCATGTCGTCGGGCGCCGGCATCGGCGGGCAGTGGAACCTGGGCGGCTACGCCGCGGCGAAGGCCGGCGTGATCAACCTGATGGAGACGGTGGCCACCGAGTACGGGCCCCACGGCGTGCGGGCCAACGCGGTGACCCCCGGCCCCACCGAGACCGCCCCACTGCGGGCCTACCTCGAGGAGCAGCCCGGCGGCATCGAGGCCCACGTCCGCGACCTCGACCTCCGCCGCCTCAGCCGGGCCGAGGAGGTGGCCAGCACCGTGCTGTGGCTGGCCTCCGACGAGGCGTCGAACGTCACCGGGATCTGCGTGCGCTCCAACATCCGCGCCGCGTCCTCCCGCCCGACCTGAGCGCCCGCCGCCGGAGGTGGCCTCGGCAGGAGGTCAGTGGAGCATGATGGCGCCGCCGTCGGCCATGAGGGTCTGGCCGGTCATGTAGCGGCAGGCGTCGGAGAGCAGGAACGTGACGATCGGGGCGATGTCGTCCTCGGCGTCGCCGTCGCGGGCGATGGGCTGGTTGGCGAACGTGGCGGCGAAGATCTCGGCCCGCTTCGGGTCGTCGGTGGGCGGGGTGCGGTGGGCCACCGACACGGGGCACACGCAGTTGACGACGATGCCGTGGCGGCCCCACTCGCGCGCCGCCACCCTGGTGAGGCCGCGGATGGCCTCCTTCGACGCCACGTAGGGCCCGTACCCGGCGGCGCCGTTGAGCGCGCCGTTCGACCCCATGGTGACGATGCGGCCCCACCCCTGGTCGCGCATGTGCGGGAACACCGCCTGCATCAGCCACAGCGTGCCCTTGGGCCCGGTGTCGTAGAGCAGGTCCATGTCGCCCTCGGTGACGTCCTCGAGCGGGGTGACCGAGCGGAAGGTCTGGGCGTTGGCCACGAGGCCGTCGACGCGGCCGAAGCGCTCGACGGTGGCCGCCACCAGGTCACCGCAGCCCTGGCGGTCGGCCACGTTCGACGTCATCGCCAGGTGCTCGACCCCGAGGGCGTCGAGCTCGTCGGCCATCGCCTCGAGCCGCTCGGGCTTGCGGCCGGTGACCACCACGTGGGCGCCGCCCTTGGCCAGGTGGAGGGCCAGCCCCTTTCCGATGCCGCGGGTGGCGCCGGTGACGATCACCACCTTGCCGCTCACGTCGTCGTCGACGGTCATCGTCGTCCTCTCGTCACGGCACCGGTGGACCGGCGCGGGGTGGGTCAGGCCTCGGCGGGCACGCCGAAGCGGTCGCAGTAGCGGGCGAAGCGGGCCCGCTCGGCGTCGCGGTCGAGGCCGAGGTCGTCGAACGAGTAGCGGTGCTCGCCCTTGTGGCCCTTGGGCTTCTCGGCGAGGTGGCGCTCCATGGCCGCGGCCGCAACCGGGTCGAGGTCGAGCCCGACGCCGGCGTAGGTGGCGCGCACCGAGCCCATCGGGTCGGCGACGAAGTCGGCGTAGCGGCCGTGGTGGGTGCGGGCCGGGTCGAGCACGCCCTGCTCGTCGGCGTCGACGAGGGCGTCGAGGTACCGGCCGTAGAGCTCGGCGTGGTAGCGGCCGATGGTGGGCATGTCGACGTCGTCGCTGTGGGCGAGGCGCAGCGTGGCGACCAGGCTCGACACGGACGGCAGCACGGTGAGCGGGTCGCGGTGCGTGACGACGATCCGGGCGTCGGGGTAGACCGACAGGATCGTGGGCAGCGCGCCCAGGTGGGCGGGCGACTTGAGCACCCACTGGACCGGGCCCCAGCGCCGTTGCAGCACCTGGAGCACGAGCCGGTGCATCTCGTAGGCGGGGGTGAGGTCGGCCGACTGCAGGTACCGGTGGTAGCTCGGCACGTCGTAGCGCACCGCGATCTCCTCGGTGAGCAGCTCGAACGACATCGCCGAGAGGCACTCCTTGGCCATCCGCCCGCTGTACTCGTGGATGGCGTCGAGGTTGGCGTTCACCGACGGCATGAGCCGCAGCTCGGCGTCGGCCAGGGCGAGGCGGCCGGGGTCGGGGAAGCGGTCGGGCTCGGGTGGCGGCACCGGCCGCAGCAGCTCCCAACCCTCGGGCACCCGCAGCGCGGGGTCGCACGAGAGCAGGCCGTAGAGGATGGTCGTGCCGGTGCGCGGCGCGCCGGTGACGATGATCGGGCTGCGCACGACCTCGTCGCGCACGCCGGGGTCGTCGCGCACGTAGGCCGCCAGATGGAAGCGCACCTCGAGCAGGCGCAGCAGGTAGCGCCGGGTGATCCAGCGGCCCAGCACGGTGAGGTGGGCCTCCTCCTCGAGCGCGGCGCAGGCCACGCCCAGCGGCTCGAGGAACCGCTCGTCGCCGTCGATGGCCCCGACGCCGGCGTGGCGGTCGAGGCCGAGGGTGGCGCGGGCCTCGTCGATCAGCAGCTCGGGGTCGAGGGGCCGCGAGGCCACGTCGGTGATGGGCAGCACGTCACCGCGGTTGACCGCCTGCACCCACTCAGGGCGCGGCGGTGCCTGCCAGCTCATGCTCCCCGTCCCCCCTCAGACCGCATCCGGCCGATCGTAGGTGGGGCGCGGACCTCAGGCCGCCTGCGCGCCGAGCTCGGCCCGCACGACGGGCGCGACCTCGGTGGCGAACAGCTCGATGCTGCGCATCATCAGCGGGTGCGGCAGCGTGCCGGCGCTGTACTTCATCGCGAAGCGGCTGGCGCCGAGCCCCTTCAGCGCCCGCACCACCTTGGCGGCCACGGTGGCGGGCGAGCCGACGGTGAGCGCACCGGTGGGCCCGGCGGCGGCCTCGAACTGGTCGCGGGTCATGGGGGGCCAGCCCCGCTCGGCACCGATGCGGGCGTGCATCGCCCGGTAGTGCTCCCAGTACTCCTCGAGCGCCTGCTCGTCGGTGGGGGCGACGTGGCCGGGGCTGTGGATCGCCAGCGGCAGCTCGGGCTGGCCCATCTCGGCGAGGGCCCGGCGGTAGAGGTCGGCGAAGGGCTCGAAGCGCAGGGGGTCGCCGCCGATGATGGCCAGCACCAGGGGCAGGCCGTAGCGGGCGGCCCGCACGACCGACTGCGGGCTGCCGCCGACGCCCACCCACGTGCGCAGGCCGTGCTCGGTGCGGGGGTACACCTGCTGACGCGAGAGCGGCGCACGGGTCTCGCCCGCCCACGTCACCGCCTCCTCGTGGAGCAGCAGCGAGAACAGGTCGAGCTTCTCCTCGAACAGGGTCTCGTAGTCCTCGAGGTCGTAGCCGAAGAGCGGGAACGACTCGGTGAACGAGCCCCGACCGAGGATCACCTCGGCCCGCCCACCGGAGACGGCGTCGAGGGTGGCGAAGCGCTGGAAGACCCGCACCGGGTCGTCGGAGCTGAGCACGGTGACGGCCGAGCCGAGGCGGATGCGCTCGGTGCGACCGGCGAGGGCGGCGAGCACGACCTCGGGGGCCGAGACGGCGAAGTCCTCGCGGTGGTGCTCGCCGACGCCGAACACGTCGAGGCCGAGGCGGTCGGCCAGCACGCCCTCCTCGACCACGTTGCGGATGACCTCGGCGTGGCTGAGGCGGCGGCCGTCGACGTCGACGGTGCCGTCGCCGAAGGTGTCCAGTCCGAGCTCGAGTGGGTGCGCCATGCCTCCATCCTACCAAGTCCCTTGCGTACTCAAGCATCTCTGGTCGTGGGCGGGGCGGGGCCCTCCGGCGCCGCACTAACGTCGCCGCCGGACCTGAGGGGGATGCCATGGCCGAGCTGGCCGAGCTGGTCGATCCGCGCCACACCGCGGTGGTCACCATGGAGATGCAGCGGGGGATCTCGGGCGATCTCGCCACCCTGCCGGCGCTGGCCCAGGAGCTGCGCGACCGCGGCGTCGTCGACGCCTGCGCGTCGGTGTGCCGGGCCGCTCGCACGGCCGGCGCACGCGTCGTGCACTGCACCGCCGTCACCCGGCCCGACGAGCTCGGGCGCCTCAACAACTCGCGCATCCTGAAGGCCACCGCCAAGGGCGCGCACGTCTTCGAGATCGGCACGCCCGGCGCCGAGGTCATGGCCGAGCTCGAGCCCTCACCCTCCGACGTCGAGATGCCCCGCCTGCACGGGCTCACCCCGTTCACCGGCACCTCCCTCGACCGGGTGCTGCGCAACATGGGCGTCACCACGCTCGTGGCCGTCGGCAACTCGCTCAACATCGGCGTGCTCGGCCTGGTGCTCTCCGGCGTCGACCTCGGCTACCAGGTGGTCGTGCCGCGCGACGCCGTGGCCGGCGTGCCCGCCGAGTACGGCGACCAGATCATGGCCAACACCATCTCGCTGCTCGCCACCGTGGTCGGCAGCGACGACCTCGTCGCGGCCTGGGCGCCGAGCGCCTGAGCACGCGGCGCACCACCTCTCACCGACCCATCCACGCAGCACCGACATCGCAGGGGGAAGCGCGATGACCGTCACGTCCTGGGACGACTATCCCGTCCACCAGAGCGCCAACTGGATCGCCCACGTGGCCACCAGCGACCGCAACTTCTACGACCGCTACTACTTCAACGCCTTCGACACCGGCGGCCAGTTCATGGCGGTGTTCGGCCTCGGCCAGTACCCGAACCTCGGCACCACCGACGCCTTCATCACCGTCCGCTACGGCGAGCAGCAGCACGTCGTGCGCGCGTCGCGCCCGCTCGGCGACCGCGCCGACATGCGCATCGGCCCGCTCCGGGTCGAGGTGCTCGAGCCGCTGAAGCGCCTGCGCTTCGTGTGCGAGCCCACAGAGCACACCGTGGCCGCCGACCTCACCTGGGAGGGCCTCGGCCCCGCCATCCCCGAGCCCAACCAGTTCATCCGTGCCAACAACCGGGTCACCTTCGACACCCAGCGCCTCGCCCAGATGGGCGCGTGGAGCGGCACCATCTCGGTCGACGGCAACGAGATGACCGTCGACCCCTCCACCACCATCGGCTCGCGCGACCGCTCGTGGGGCGTGCGCCCCGTCGGCGAGAGCGAGCCCAAGGGCATCTACCGCGACACCCACCGCCCCGGCGGCATGTGGAGCTACTTCCCGATGCGCTTCGAGGACCACTCGATCTACTACATCTGCTCCGAGGGGGCCGACGGCAGCCGCGCCCTCGAGCAGTCCGAGCGGGTCTGGGACGACGGCCGCATCGAGCAGCTGGGCCGCACCGAGCACGACCACCACTTCTCCTCCGAGGTGCCGCGCCTGCTCGACCACTCGACCGTGTCGTTCCCCGACGCCGGCATCGAGATCGAGGTGCAGTCGATCCTGCCCAACTACATCGCCCTCGGCACCGGCTACGGCCTCGAGCCCGACGTGTGGAACCACGGCATGTACCACGGGCCCGAGACGGTGGTGCAGGGGAAGATCTTCGAGGTCCCCGAGATCGCCACCATCGGCGCCTACGCCGTGGTCGACCACTCGGCCCGCTTCACCTACGACGGCCACGTCGGCCACGGCCTCTACGAGCACGCCTTCTCGGGCGCCATGCCCAAGTACGGCCTGGAGTAGCCCCGACCCCACCCGTGGCTCGTTTCGCGCCCCTCCACGGGCGCGGAGCGAGCCATCGTCGTTCGCCAGGGGTCGGGCCGGCGACGGGGAGCGGCCAAGCTGTGGCCATGGCCCCCACCTCCGACCTGCGCGTCGGCTTCCTCGGCATCGGCAAGCTCGGCGGGCCGGTGCTGCGCGCCATCGTGGGCGCCGGCTGGCCCGTCACCGCCTTCGACCCGCGCCCCGAGGCCCTCGTCCCGTTCGGTGACGGGCTGCGCCCCGCCGCGTCGGCCGCCGAGGTGGCCGACGCCTCCGACGTGGTGTCGGTGCTCGTGAACGACGGCGACCAGGTGCGCGCCGCCGTCACCGGCCCGGGCGGGCTGGTCGAGGGCGCCGCCCCCGGCCTGGTGGTCGCGGTGCACAGCACGATCGACCACACCACCCTGCGCGAGGTCGCCGCCGCGGCCGAGGCGGCGGGCGTGATCGTGGTCGACGCGCCGATCAGCGGGACGATGGGCGAGTTCTCGATCCCCGAGCTGTGCGTGATGCTCGGCGGCGACCCCGCCGCGGCCGAGCGGGTGCGCCCGGTGTTCGAGAGCTTCGCCAGCCTGATCGTCCACCTCGGGCCGCTCGGCGCCGGGCTCGACGCCAAGATCGCCCGCAACGCCATGGCCTACCAGTGGTGGACCGCCGTGACGGAGGGCCTGGCCCTCAGCGACGCCGCCGGCCTCGACCGGGAGGCGATGTGGGAGATCATGCGCCACACCGGGCTCACCGGGTTCCACCCTCAGTCGATCGAGTTCCCCATCGACCCCGACGCCGATCCGACGGCCCTGCTCGACCGGGCCCATCACCAGACCCTCGTCGCCCAGAAGGACCTGCGCGCCGCCCTCGCCCGGGCCGACGAGCTCGGTGTGGAGATGCCGCTCACCGAGGCCGACGTCGACGCCGTCGGGGGCTACTTCCAGGCGGTGGTGACCGACCGCGTCGGCCGGTCGGGGTGAGCCCGATGAGCAACGGGGCCTCGGACCTGGCCGAGCGCTACCGGCGCGCCGAGCGGCTCTGCGAGTGGAACGTGCGCCCGAGGGTGCGCAACGTCGCGCCGTCCGTCTCGTGGAGCGCCGACGGGTCGACGCTCACGTACCAACGCGAGCTCGCAGGCGCCCGCACCCAGACCGTCGAGGTCCTCACCGCGACCGGCGAGGCGTCGGTCGTCGACGGCCCCGCGCCCACCCCCGAGCCCCCGCCCAGCGGCCACCTCCGGTCGCCCGACGGCCGGTTCGACCTCGTGGTCGACGACGCCGGGGATCTGGCCCTGGTCGACCTCGCCGGCGGGGGCCGGACCCGGCTCACCCACGATGCCGAGCCGGGGCTGACGTACGCGTCCACGTCGCAGAGCAGCACCACCTGGTTGTCGACCCACCGGAGCGGTGCGACGCCGGCCCCGGTCGGGGTGTGGTCGCCCGACGGCAGCAAGATCCTCACCCACCGGCTCGACCAGCGGGCCGTGCCCGAGACCCCGCTGGTCGAGATGCGCCCGGCCGAGGGCCACCGGCCGAGGCTGTGGACCTACCGCATGCCCTTCATGGGCGACCCCCTCCCCACCGCCCAGCTGATCGTGGTCGACCTGGCCGATCCCGAGCGCCCGACCGTGCACGAGGTCGGCGGGAAGCCGCTGCTGGTCGAGTTCGTCACCCCGATCGAGTTGGGATGGGTCTGGTGGGACGAGGCGTGCGACCACGTGTGGCTCCTTCGAGAGTCCCGCGGCGCAGCGTCGCTCGCCCTCTGCCGGGCCGACGCCCGCGGCGGGCCCGTGCACGAGGTCGTGCGCGAGGACGCCGAGGACTACGTCGAGCCCCACCCGTTGCTGCCGTGGCCGTGCACGGCACGCGTCACCCCCGACGGTTCGCGGGTGGTCTGGCCGTCCGAGCGGAGCGGGTGGCGCCACCTGCTGGTGGTCGACGTCGCCACCGGCGACGTCGAGCGCACGCTGACCGGGGGCGAGTGGACCGTGCGCGAGGTGCTCCACCTCGACGACGACACGGTGTGGTTCACCGGCCTCGGTCGCGAGGTCGGTCGGGATCCGTACCTCCGCCACGTCTACCGGGTGCCCCTCACCGGGGGCGAGCCCGAGCTGCTCACCCCGGAGGACGCCGACCACTCCGCCTCCTTCTCCCCCACCGGCACCCACCTCGTCGACACCTGCTCGACCCCGTGGACCGCGCCCGTCACCCGCCTCCGCACCGCCGACGGCACGCTCGTGGCCGAGTTGGAGGTGGCCGACCTCGACGCGCTCCACGCCGACGGATGGCGACCGCCCGAGCCGTTCCGGGTGACGAACCGCCACGGCATCGATCTCCACGGCCTCCTCTACCTGCCCTCCGACTTCGACCCGTCACACCGCTACCCCGTGGTCGACAGCTGGTACCCAGGCCCCCAGCTCATCCGCACCCCGAAGAGCTTCACCGTCGACGACGACGCCGGCGTCGACGCCTGGCCCGGACCGTGGGCGGCGCAGGCCATCGCCGAGCTCGGCTTCGTGGTGGTCAACGTCGACGGCCGGGGCACCCCGCTGCGGTCGAGGGAGTTCCACCACGCCACCTACGCGGACCTGCAGGACCACGCCATCGACGACCACCTCGACGCCGTCGACGCCCTGGCCGCCGACCGCCCGTGGATGGACGTCACCCGCCTCGGGGCCCAGGGCCACTCGGCGGGGGCCGCCGCCACCGTGCGCGCCATGCTCGCCCGACCCGACCGGTACACGGTGGGCGTGGCGGGCTCCCCGGTGAACGACCTGCGCCGCTACATCGCCTACTGGGGCGAGAAGTACCAGGGGCTGCTGGGCACCTTCGACGCGGACGCGCAGTCGAACCTCACGCTGGCCGACCGGCTCGAGGGTCGCCTCCTCCTCATCCACGGCGAGCTGGACGACAACGTGCACCCCTCGAACACGATGGCCATGTACGACGCCTTCGTGCGGGCCGACAAGGGCGTCGACCTCGTGATCCTCGCCGGCGAGGCCCACCCGTGCTGGCGCCACCCCTTCTACGTGCGCCGGAGCTGGGATCACCTCGTACGCCACCTGATGGGGACCGAGCCACCGCAGGGCTACAGGGTCACCCCGCCCGGCGCCCACGCCACCGGTCCAGGCTGGTAGCCCGGCCGAGCCCCTTCAGACCAGGCCGACGGCGTCGGCCAGCAGCTCCATCGAGCGCAGCCACGAGTCGAGGTCCGACCGCCAGGGGGCGGCCACGACGTGCTGGACGCCCGCGGCCTCGAACCCCTCGCGCTCGCGGCGGATCTCGTCGACGTCCATGCCCTGCGGGTCCCAGCCGGTGCGCAGCGAGACGGTGAACGACGCCGGGTCCGGGTGGTCGGCCCGCAGCCGCGCGATGGGCTCCACCACGGTGTCGGGCTTCAGCCCGATGAGCTGGAACCCCGAGCCGAACCGGGCGGCGCGGCGGTAGGCGGCCTCGCTCCCGCCACCGATCCACACCTCGATCGGGTGCGCCGGCTTGGGCAGCACCCGCAGGTCACGGAAGCGCACGTGCTCGCCCTCGTAGGTCGACGGGTCGGTGGTCCAGCACACCTCGAGCGCCTCGAGGATCTCGTCGGTGCGCCGGCCCCGGGTGTGGAAGTCCTGGCCGAGCGCGTCGTACTCGGCCTCGCTCCAGCCCACGCCGACGGCCAGCGTGAGGCGACCGCCCGAGAGCGAGTCGAGCGACGCGGTGGTGTTGGCCAGAACCAACGGCGGGTACTGGGCGGCGACGAGCACGCTCGTGCCCAGCCCGATCCGCTCGGTGGCCGCGGCCGCCCACCCCAGGGTGAGGAAGGGCTCGTAGAGGTAGGGCGAGGGGTAGCCCTGGTCGGCCGGCTGCACGACGTGGTCGCTGACCCAGACGTCGTCGAAGCCGAGCTCCTCGGCCAGGCGCGCCGCCCGGGCGATGGCATCGGGGCCGGCGGCCCGGCCGAACTGCGGGAGGTGGATGCCCATGCGCACCCGCCCACCCTCGCGCAGCGACCGGCGCCCTCCGGTACCGTCCGGTCGACGCGGACCGAGGGGGAGCAGCCATGACCGTCGTGATCTCGAAGTGGGCCGGTGCCGGCCACCGCTCGGCGGCCGACGTGGTCGCCGCCGCCCGACAGGCCCGGGACGAGGGGTTCAACACCCTGTGGCTGCCGCAGACGCTGACGTTCGACGCCATGACCGCGCTCGCGGTGGCGGCGGCCGCGGTGCCCGACGTCAACCTCGGCACCGCCGTGGTGCCCATCCAGGGCCGCCACCCCATCCCGCTCGCCCAGCAGGCGCTCACCGTCGCCGACGTGGCGGGGCCGGGCCGCTTCACCCTCGGCATCGGCGTCACCCACGCGCCCCTGTCCGAGGGGTTCTACGGCATCCCCTACGCCGACGTCGTCGACCTGTGCCGCGAGGAGCTCGACGCGCTCGACGGCCTGCTCTCCGCCGACCGCACGACGTCGGTCGAGGGCCGCCACCTCACCGCCCGCGGCCGCCTCATGGTCGACACGCCGGCACCCGAGGTCCTGCTCGCCGCCCTCGGGCCGAAGATGCTGGAGCTGGCCGGCACCCGCACCGACGGCACCGTGACGTGGATGACCGGCCCCCACACCCTCGCCACGCAGGTCGTCCCCGCCATCCGCGAGGCGGCGGCCGCCGCCGGGCGCCCCAACCCCAGGGTGGTCGCCGGGCTCCCGGTGTGCGTCACACACGATCCCGCTGCCGCACGCGACCTCGTCCGCCCCCGCATCGAGGGCGCCGGGCAGATGGCCTCCTACCGGCGGCAGCTGGCCGCCGAGGGCCTGGACGACGTGGCCGACCTGGCCATCATCGGCGA
>CAMFLJ010000036.1 GCA_945957335.1 uncultured Actinomycetes bacterium
CGGGTGCATACCCCCAGGGGAGTGGGGTAGCGGAATATCCGACCCCAGCGGTAGGGTTTCACCTCCAGTCGAAGCCACGCCGCGACCCCCGACGCGCGGCACGAACGAAGGCAGCGCGATGGCGACGTTCCGCGATCTCTTGTCCCAAACCAAGGCCCAGATCCGCGAGATCTCGCCCGCCGACGCCGACGTGCGCCGCGACACCGAGCCCGACACCGTCTTCCTCGACGTGCGCGAGCCGGACGAGTTCGAGCAGGGCGCCATCCCCGGCGCGCTCTACATCCCCCGGGGCCACCTCGAGGCCCAGGTCGAGAGCCGCATCCCGCACCGCGACACGCCCGTCGTCGTCTTCTGCGCCGGCGGCGTGCGCTCGGCCTTCGCGGCCAAGACGCTCTCCGAGCTCGGCTACACCGACGTCGTCTCCATGAGTGGCGGGTTCAACCAGTGGAAGGACCAGGGCCGCGAGTGGGCCGCCCCGCGCACCCTCGACGCCGCCCAGCGCAACCGCTACCAGCGCCACCTGCTCCTGCCCGAGGTCGGCGAGGAAGGCCAGCTGAAGCTGCTCGACGCCAAGGTCCTGCTCCTCGGGGCCGGGGGCCTCGGCTCGCCGTCGTCGCTCTACCTCGCCGCCGCCGGCGTGGGCACCATCGGCATCATCGACATGGACGTCGTCGACGAGTCCAACCTCCAGCGCCAGATCGTGCACAACATCGACCGCGTCGGGATGCGCAAGGTCGACTCCGCCAAGGAGACCCTCACCAAGCTCAACCCCGACGTGAAGGTGATCACCCACGACACCCGGCTCGGGGCCGACAACGTGGTCGAGCTGCTCTCCCAGTACGACCTCGTCGTCGACGGCGCCGACAACTTCCCGAGCCGCTACCTGCTCAACGACGCGTCGCTCAAGACCGGCACCCCGGTCGTGCACGGCTCGATCTTCCGCTTCGAGGGCCAGGTCACCGTCTTCAAGCCCCACGACGGCCCCTGCTACCGCTGCTTCCTCCCGGTGCCGCCGCCGCCCGAGCTGGCCCCCTCGTGCGCCGAGGCCGGCGTGCTCGGCGTGCTGCCCGGCATCGTCGGCTCGATCCAGGCGCTCGAGGCCATCAAGCTGATCCTGAGCCTCGGCGACGACCTCTCGGGCCGGCTGCTCGCCTACGACAGCCTCGAGCAGTCGTTCTTCACCTACAAGATCCGGCGCGACCCGAACTGCCCGGCCTGCTTGATCGATCCCGACGACATCGTGATCGCCGAGTACGACCAGTACTGCACCCCGCACGCGGTCCCGGTCAGCGCCTGACACGAGGGCGGTCAAGCACCGCCCGCGACGAGCCGATCAGACGAGGTGGCACCGACCCGGTGCCACCTCGTCCGCGTGCGCCGCTGGTACCGTCGCCCGGGGGCGGAGCCCAGCAGATCCGGACGCGCGCGCTCCCGAGGTCCTCACCCCATGGTCGTTCCCCCCACAACCCGATCGCACCGGCGGCGCCGCCCGATCGTGGTGCTCCTGGCGGTCGTCGCGATCGCCCTCGGGGCCTCGGCCTGCATGCCGCCCCTGGTCGACCCGCCCACCTCGGGCAAGAACTTCGGGCAGGGCCCGCTCGAGGCCGTCTACGACGCCGCCTCGGCCAAGGCGGACTGCGGCCTCAGCGCCATCCAGCTCACCGCCATGATGATGTCGCCGCCCTACACCGAAGCCGGCGGCCCGGTGCCCTCGCCGATGGCCCTCTCCCGCTGGGACAACGTCTCGGTCAGCGCCTCGAACGCCAACCTGTTCGCCTTCGGCCAGACCACCGGCACCTACGTCAACGCCTTCTTCAGCCCCGGCATCGGGATGTGGCAGTTCGACTCCGCGGGCGGCTGGCCCTTCAGTGCCGCCGGCGCCATCGACTCGGTCACCGCGGCCAACCAGGCCGCGACCACGATCTCCTACCGCTGGTGCAACGCCCCGCTCAGCCAGCAGACCACTGACGTCCAGCGCCGCAAGTACGCCTGGGGCCCCTGGTTCGGCTGCAGCACCACCAGCACCTGCGAGACGATCTACCAGTCGCTCGTGTCGGGCGGGCCGGACAAGCTCAACAGCGCCTTCGACGCCACCGTCACCCGCTACGGCGGGATGCAGCAGCGCACCTGCAACGTCGACGGGCTGGGCGACGGGCTCACCTGCTGGTACGTGAGCCCGGCGCTGGCCCAGGGCTCGAAGGGCTGGACCGGCGGCACCTACAACAACACCAGCACGGGCGTCACGCCGCTGCCGAAGCCGTTCTACGTGATCGAGTCGGGCGGCCGCGAGTACCGCATCTGGATCCGTGACGACACCGGCTACGACATCGGCATCACCGCGTCGAAGCCGATCACGTCGAACGCCCGCACGTCGCTCACCTGGACCGCCACGGCCGGGCTCTGCGACATCACCGCCTCCCGCGGCCAGTGCTCCGGCGGAGCGAATCCGATCGGCTCGTTCGACGCGGCGACGCCCAACGGGACCGAGTCGATCTTCGTCGGCGGCTGGGCGATCGACCCCGACACGGCCAACCCGATCCAGGTGCACGTCTACGTCGACTCGGTCGCCACGGCCCTGACCGCCAACCTGTCCCGCCCCGACGTGGCGGCGGCCTACCCCGGCTACGGCGACCTCCACGGCTTCGCCGCCTCCATCTCGGCGCCGGCCGGGCCCCACCAGGTGTGCGCCTACGGCATCAACGTGCAGGGCGGCTCCAACGCCCTCCTGGGCTGCTCGTCGGTCACCGTCACCGGACGGCCCTCGGGCTCGCTCGACGTCGCCACCGCCCGACCCGGCGCGGTCGACGTCGCAGGCTGGGTGGCCGTCCCCTACGCCCCGGGCTCGCCCGCCGTGCTCTCGGTCGACGGGGTCGTGGCGGCCCAGCTCACGCCCACCATCGCCCGCTCCGACGTCCAGGCCCTGGTCCCGACCGCCGGCGCCACCACCGGCTTCGTGGGCACCGTCCCCGCCTCCGGGGGCACGCACCGCATCTGCCTCTCGACCACCGGCACCGCCCTCGACGCGCTGGGATGCCGCACGGTCACCCTGCCCTCGGGCCCGCCGTTCGGCTCGTTCGACTCCGCCATCGGGGTGCCGGGCGGCATCCAGGTCGGGGGCTGGGCGATCGACCCCGACACGGCGGCACCCATCCCGGTCCACGTCTACGTCGACTCCTCCGGCACGGCCCTGACCGCCGACCAGTCCCGGCCCGACGTGGGCGCCGCCTTCCCGGGCTACGGCAGCCCGCACGGCTTCGGCGCCACCATCGCGGCCACCCCTGGCACCCACCGCGTGTGCGCCTACGGCATCAACACCGGCATCGGCGCCAACAGCCTCATCGGCTGCAAGACCGTCGTCGTGCTGGCCGGGAACCCGTTCGGCTCGCTCGACAGCGTCGTGCGCAGCGCCGGCGGGATCCGGGTGGCGGGCTGGGCGGTCGACCCCGACACCGCCGACCCGACCCAGGTCCACGTCTACGTCGGCTCGGCCGGCTCGGCCCTCGTGGCCGACCAGCCGCGGCCCGACGTCGCCGCCGTGCTGCCCGGCTACGGGGCGCTCCACGGCTTCGTCGGCACCGTCCCCGACCCGGGCGGCCCGGTCACCGTGTGCGCCTACGCCATCAACGTGGCGGGCACCGGTTCCAACGTGGCGCTGGGCTGCCGCACGCTGTAGGCCCCGGCACCCCGACTGCTAGACAGGTCCCGTGAAAGGTCTGATCCTCTCCGGCGGCGCCGGCACCCGGCTGCGGCCGATCACCCACACCAGCGCGAAGCAGCTGGTGCCGGTGGCGAACAAGCCGATCCTCTTCTACGGCATCGAGGACATGGTCGAGGCCGGGATCACCCAGATCGGCATCATCACCGGCGACACCGGCGCCGAGATCCGCGAGGCCGTCGGTGACGGCTCCCGCTGGGGCGCCGAGGTCACCTACATCCCCCAGGACGCCCCGCTGGGCCTCGCTCACTGCGTGCTCATCGCCCGCGACTTCCTCGGCGACGACGACTTCGTGATGTACCTCGGCGACAACCTGCTGCGCCAGGGCATCGCCGAGTTCGTCGACACCTTCGAGGCCGACCGCCACCGCAGCGCGGCTCCCACCCTCGAGGGCGACACCGTGGGCCCCAGCGCCCAGATCCTGCTGGCCCGCGTCGAGGACCCCCAGCGCTTCGGCGTGGCCGAGATCGGCCCCGACGGCGAGGTCGTCCGCCTCGTCGAGAAGCCCGACGAGCCGCCGTCCGACCTGGCCCTCGTCGGCGTCTACCTCTTCGACCCGAGCATCCACGAGGCCGTCGCCTCCATCGAGCCCTCGCCGCGGGGTGAGCTCGAGATCACCGACGCCATCCAGTGGCTGATCGACCACGGCCACCGGGTGCGCCACGAGGTGCTCGAGGGCTGGTGGAAGGACACCGGCAAGCTCCAGCCCCTGCTGGAGGGCAACCGCCTGATCCTCGAGACCCTCGAGCCCGAGGTGCGCGGCACCGTCGACGCCGACTCGTTCCTCGACGGCCGGGTGGTGATCGAGGCCGGCGCCGAGATCATCAACTCCACCGTCCGCGGGCCCGCCATCATCGGCGAGCGCACCCGCGTCGTGAACAGCTACATCGGGCCCTTCACCTCGGTGTACTTCGACTGCGAGATCGTGAACTCCGAGATCGAGCACTCGGTCATCCTCGAGCAGTCGAAGGTGCACGACATCGCCCGCGTGGCCGACTCGCTGATCGGCAAGCAGGTCGAGGTGCGGCGCTCGCAGGTGCGGCCCCACGCCACGCGCCTGATGGTGGGCGACCACTCCGTCGTCGACCTGGCGTAGCCCCCGGCCCGCCGGGGGGTGACCCCGGGTCGGGAGAGCGACGTGCCTACCATCGGCCGCGGCGAGGACGTCCCTCTCAGGTGGAGCGCGGGGCGTGCCGATCCTCTCGATGCGCAGCCGCGCGTCCCGACCCCCGGAGCCGCAGTGCCCCCCACCTCCGTTCCCCGTTCGACCCACCGCCTGCGAGGCGGCCGGGCACCGATGGCGGTGGTCGCCCTGGTGGTGGGCGTGCTGGGCCTGGTGGCCACGGCCCTGCCCGCGTCGGCCCTGCTCAGCGGCGTCGACGTGGCCAGCTTCCAGCACCCCGGCGGAGCCTCGATCGACTGGGCCGCGGTGAAGGCGTCGGGCCAGTCGTTCGCCTTCATCAAGGCCACCGAGGGCACCGGCTACACCAACCCGTACTTCGCCTCCGACTGGTCGGCGTCCGGCGCGGCCGGCCTGTACCGCGGCGCCTACCACTACGCCCGGCCGGCACTGCCACTGTCGACGGCGGTCGACCAGGCCCGCTACTTCGTGTCCCGCACGGGCTCGATGACCGGCCCCGCCGACATCGGTGGGGTCCTCGACCTCGAGGAGACCTGCGGCCTCGGGCAGGCCGACCTGGCCAACTGGACCCGCACGTGGCTCGGTGAGGTGCAGCGCCTCACCGGCAAGGCGCCGATCGTCTACACGGGCGCACCGTTCTGGCAGACGTACGTCGGGAACCCGACCGACATCGGCGCCAGCTACCGCCTCTGGCTCCCGAGCTACCCGTCCAACCCCGACAGCACCACGTTCCGGCCGACCGTCCCCACCGGCTGGAGCACGTGGACCTTCTGGCAGTACCGCTCCGACGGCACGGTGCCGGGCATCAGCGGCAACGTCGACATGAACCGGTTCTGCTGCGACGCCGGCTCCCTCGCCGCCCTCGGTGGGGGTGGGAGCAACGCCGGCAGCCCGTTCGGCTCGTTCGACGTGGCCGCCGGCGGGGTGGGCTCGGTGACCGTCGGCGGGTGGGCGATGGACCCGGACTCCACCGGTCCCATCCAGGTCCACGTGTACGCCGGCCCGGTCGGCACCGCCATCGTCGCCGACGGCAGCCGCGCCGACGTGGGCACCGCCTTCCCCGGCTTCGGCAACAACCACGGCTTCGCCGCCACCGTCCCGGCCAACCCCGGGGTGCAGCAGGTCTGCGCCTACGGCATCAACACCGGCGGTGGCCAGAACGTGTTGCTGGGCTGTCGCACCGTGAGCGTGCTGCCGCACTACCCGGTCGGGAGCTTCGACGTGGCCCGGCCCGTCATCGGTGGCATCGACGTCGGCGGCTGGGCGTTCGACCCCGACACCGCCGCGTCGATCCCGGTGCACGTCTACGTCGACGGCACCGGCTACGCCCTCAACGCCTCCGGCGACCGCCCCGACATCGCCTCGATCTTCCCCGCCTACGGCGCCAAGCACGGCTTCTCGGCCCGGGTGCCGGCCAGCCCCGGCACCCACACGGTGTGCGCCTACGGCATCGACACGGTCGCCCCGGGCTCCAACAACGTGCTCGGCTGCAGGACGGTGACCGTGCCGACCGGCTCACCGATCGGCTCGCTCGACACCGCCTACTCGGCGTACGGCCTGATCCGGGTGGCGGGGTGGGCCCTCGACCCCGACACCTCGGCGAGCACCCAGGTCCACGTCTACGTGAACAACGTGGGCACGGCGCTGAACGCCAACCTGTCCCGGCCCGACGTGGCCGCCGCCTTCCCCGGGGCCGGCGACCTCCAC
This sequence comes from uncultured Actinomycetes bacterium, assembly GCA_945957335.1. Lineage (GTDB taxonomy): Bacteria > Actinomycetota > Acidimicrobiia > Acidimicrobiales > Acidimicrobilacustridaceae > CAMFLJ01. Next base: position 6,564 of record CAMFLJ010000036.1, read on the forward strand.
GGCTTCGATGCCGTCCTCCCGAGGGTCGGGAGCGGGCCCAACACGGTGTGCGCCTACGCCATCGACATCGTCGCTCCCGGCAGCAACGTGTCGCTGGGCTGCCGCACCCTGTGACCGGCCGGCGGGGGGCGCTCCGCTAACCTCGCACCCTGTCCCACCGGCGATCACAGCGAGACCAATGGCCACCATCACCCCGTCCGACACCATCCACGGCGTCTACGTCGTCGACCCCGTGATCCACGGTGACGAGCGGGGGTTCTTCGTCGAGACCTACCGCCGCGAGTGGTTCCCGCAGGGCCGCGAGATGATCCAGGGCAACCGTGGCGACCGCCAGGCCGGTGCCGTCGTGGGCCTGCACTACCACCTCCACCAGGCCGACTACTGGTACGTCCCCTACGGCACCGCCCGGGTCGTGCTCCACGACCTCCGGGTCGGCTCACCCACCGACGGCGCCACCCAGTGGCTCGACCTCGGTCGCCAGGCCGACGGCACCCACTCGCACCGCGGCGTGTTCATCCCGCCGGGTGTGGCCCACGGCTTCGCCGCCCTCACCGACATGACCATCACCTACCTGGTCGACGGCTACTACAACCCCACCGACGAGCTCGGCGTGGCCTGGGACGACCCCGAGATCGGCGCCGACTGGGGCGTCACCGACGCCATCTTGTCGAACCGCGACCAGGCCAACCCCCGCCGGGCCGAGATCGAGCCCCAGTGGCGGCCCCACATCGGCCTGCGGCCCTGATCGCTTCCTGAGAGGCCCCCAATGAAGCTCTTCGTCACCGGCGCGGCCGGGTTCATCGGCTCCAACTACGTGCGCCACGTGCTGGCCACCACCGACGACGAGGTCACCGTCTACGACGCCCTGACCTACGCCGGCAACCTCTCGAGCCTGGCCGACATCGCGGACGACCCCCGCTACACCTTCGTCCAGGGCGACATCTGCGACCGCGACGCGGTGGCGGCGGCCATGACCGGCCACGACGCGGTCGTGCACTTCGCGGCCGAGAGCCACGTCGACCGCTCGATCGTCGACCCCGACACCTTCGTGCGCACCAACTGCCTAGGCACCAACGTGCTGTGCGACGTCGCCCGCCACCTCGACCTCGAGCGGTTCCTGCACATCTCCACCGACGAGGTCTACGGCTCGATCGAGGAGGGCTCGTTCGTGGAGACCGACCGCCTCGGCCCGCGCTCGCCGTACTCGTCGTCGAAGGCAGGCTCCGACCTCATCGCCCTCTCCTACGAGGAGACCTACGGCCTGCCGGTGATCGTCACCCGCTCGTCCAACAACTTCGGGCCCTTCCAGTTCCCCGAGAAGGTCATCCCGCTCTTCGTCACGAACCTGCTCGACGGCCGCAAGGTGCCGCTCTACGGCGACGGGCTCAACATCCGCGACTGGATCTACGTCGAGGACAACTGCGCCGGCGTCGACATGGTGCTGCGCAAGGGCGCCGTCGGTGAGATCTACAACATCGGCGGTGGCAACGAGACCACCAACCGGGAGCTCACCGAGAAGGTGCTGTCGCTGTGCGGTGCCGGCGACGAGATGATCGAGTACGTCCAGGACCGCCTCGGCCACGACCGGCGCTACTCGATCGACTGCTCCAAGGCCAACGCCCTCGGCTGGACGCCGTCCCGCTCGCTCGACGAGGCGCTGGCCGCCACGGTCGAGTGGTACCGCGCCAACCGGGCGTGGTGGGAACCGCTGAAGGGCTGAGCGCGTGCGCGTCCTGATCACCGGCGCCGGCGGGCAGGTCGGCACCGAGCTCGTGGCCGCCCTCGGGGCCGACGCCCACCACGAGGTCATCGGCGTCGACCACGCCACCGTCGACGTCGCCGATCGCGACGCCGTGCTCGGGGCGATCACGTCCACCCGGCCCGACGCCGTCGTCCACCCCGCGGCCTGGACCGCCGTCGACGCCTGCGAGGGCGACCCCGACCGGGCGTTCCTGGTGAACGCCCTCGGCACCCGCCACGTGGCCGAAGGGGCCCGGCGCGTCGGCGCCCCCGTGTTCTACGTCTCCACCGACTACGTGTTCGACGGCACCAAGGAAGGGCCCTACCTCGAGTGGGACCCGGTGTCGCCGCAGTCGGTCTACGGCGCCTCGAAGCTGGCCGGTGAGCGCGAGCTCGACCCGGGCTCGACCGTCGTGCGCACGTCCTGGGTCTGCGGCTACCACGGCGGCAACATGGTGAAGACCATCCTGCGCATCGCCGGTCAGAGCGACACGCTCTCGTTCGTCGACGACCAGCGGGGCCACCCCACCTTCGCCGACGACCTCGCCGCCATGATCAAGCGGCTCGTGGTCGAGCGCCGGCCCGGCACCTTCCACGTCACCAACCAGGGCGCGGTCAGCTGGTACGAGTTCGCCCGCGAGGTGCTCATCGCCGCGGGCCTCGACCCCGAGCGGGTGAAGCCCGTCTCCACCGCCGACCTGCAGCCGCCCCGGCCGGCGCCCCGCCCCGCCAACTCGGTGCTCGACAACGCCGCCCTGCGCCTCTCGGGCCTGCCGCTGCTCGACGACTTCCGGGTGCCGCTGCGCCGGCTGGTCGAGCGCCTCCTCGCCGACGAGAGCGCGTGACGGTGGCCGGCGCGGACGGCCGCACGATCCGCCTGGTCGTCCTCAACTACAACGGCGGCGCCCACACGCTCCGCTGCCTCGAGCACCTGCGTCGCCTCGACTGGCCCGCGGAGGAGCTCGACCTGGTCGTGGTCGACAACGCGTCCTCCGACGGCAGCCCCGAGCAGATCGCCGAGCGCTTCCCCGAGGTACGGCTCGTCCGCAACGACCGCAACGGCGGGTTCCCGGCCAACAACCTGGCCATGCGCGACCTCGACGGAGTGCGCTACCTCGGCCTGGTCAACAACGACGCGTTCGTCGAGCCCGACTACCTGGCGCCGCTGGTCGAGGCGCTCGACGCCGACCCCGGCCTCGGTGCCGCCTGCCCCAAGCTCCTCCTGGCCCCGCGCTTCGCCGACGTGCGCATCAGCGCCCCCGGGTTCCGCCCCGGTGGGGGCGACGACCGCGACCTCGGCGTGATGGTGCGGGGTGCGACGGTCGACGGCGCGGAGGTGTGGCGCGACGCCCACCTCGGCGAGGGCGGCTGGGGCCGTGAGGCCGACGCCGACGGCACGTTCGAGTGGAGCGCACCGGAGGCCTCGCTGCGCCTGCCGGTGCCCGACGGGGGCGACGGCGCTCGCTTCCGTGCGTCGGTCGTCCTCCAGGCCCGGGAGCGCACCACCGTGGTGGTCGACGGCGGCTCCGGCCCGGTCGAGGCCGTGGTCGGCCGCGACCCGGTCCGCGTCGAGGTCGAGGTCTCGTCGGCGCCCTACGACGTGATCAACAACGTCGGCTCGCAGGTGTTCGACGACGGCGCCGGCGCCGACAGGGGATGGCTCGAGCGCGACGCCGGCCAGCACGACCGGCCGGTCGAGGTCTTCGCCTGGTGCGGGGGAGGGGTGCTGTTCCGTCCCGAGTACCTCCGCGACGCCGGGCTGTTCGACGAGCGGTTCTTCCTCTACTACGAGGACACCGACCTCTCGTGGCGGGGCCGGGCGCGGGGCTGGCGCTACCGCACGGCACCGGCGTCGGTGATCCGCCACCTCCACGCCGCCTCCAGCGTCGAGGGCTCCGAGGTCTTCGCCTACCACGTCGAGCGCAACCGGCTCCTCATGCTGGTGAAGGACGCGCCGCGGCAGCTCGCCCTGCACCAGGTCTGGCGCTACCTGCTCGTCACCGCGTCCTACGCCCGCCGCGACCTCGTGCGCCCGCTCCTCGGTCGCCACCGCCCGCGCCTGCTGGTCGTTCGCCGCCGAACCATCTCGTTCGTGGGCTTCCTGCGGCTCCTCCCGGCGATGCTGGCCGACCGCCGTCGCCTGCGCCGGCGCCAGCAGGTGCCCGACGCCGAGCTGCAGGCCTGGCTGGTGCGGCGATGAGCCGGGTCGCCGTCTACGACGCCTTCTGGTCGACGGCCGGAGGCGGCGAGAAGTACGCCGGGGGAGTGGCCGAGGTGCTGAGCCGCGGCCACGACGTCACCCTGCTCGCCCACGAGCCCGTCGACACGGCCTGGCTCGGCGAGCGCCTGGCCCTCGACCTCTCCCGGACCACCGTCGAGGTCGTCGACGCCACGTTGCCCCTCGAACGGGCCAGCGCCGACTTCGACCTGCTCGTGAACGCCTCCTACCGCAGCCACGGCCGCAACGGCGCCCGCCACGGCGTCTACGTCGTCCACTTCCCCGACCTCCCCGGCGGCGACCAGGCGGGGTGGCAGCGCCGGGTGCAGGGCCTCGTCGGCCCGGGCCGGGCGCCCTCGGTGGTCGAGGGGTTCCACGAGCCCGACGTCATCCGCTGGCAGCAGGTGCGCTGGACCAACGGCCGCGGCGTGCTGCGCCACAAGGTGGCGTTCGGCGCCAGCGAGGTCGTGCACCTCTGGTTCGGCCGGTTCGTGCCCGGCGGCGAGCGCCGCACGATCACCGTGAGCGTCGACGGGCAGCCCGCCGCGGAGGCGGTGCTCGACCCGCCCCGCTCGAAGGTGCAGGTGGTCGAGCCGCTGCGGGTCGACGTCACCGTGCCGGCCCGGCCCGGCGGCGCCGAGATCGTGATCGAGAGCGAGTCCACCGTCGCCCACGAGGTGCTCGGGAACGGCGACCGCCGCCGCCTCGGCGTGCCCCTCGTGGGCGTCACCTCGGGCCGGAGCCTGCTCGACCCGCTCCGGGCCCGGGCGTCGCTCGTGGCGGCCGAGCCGGTGGGAACGGCCTGGCTCGACAGCTACGACCTCGTGCTCTCCAACTCGGCGTTCACCCAGCGGTGGGTGCGGGAGTGGTGGGGCTGCGACAGCGAGGTGCTCGAGCCGCCGGTGGGCCTGCGCACCCCGGGCGACAAGCGTCAGGTGGTCCTCTCGGTCGGGCGGTTCTTCGCTCCCGGCCGGGGCCACGCCAAGAAGCAGCTCGAGCTGGTCGAGGCCTTCGGGCAGCTGGTGGCCGGTGGGGTCGAGGGCTGGGAGCTGCACCTCGTCGGCGGCTGCAGCCCCGACGACCGCCCCTACCTCGAGCAGGTCACCGCCGCGGCCGAGGGGCTGCCGGTGGTGCTCCACGTCGACGCCTCGGGCGCCGAGGTCGACCGGCTCTACCGCGAGGCCTCCATCTACTGGCACGCCACCGGCCTGGGTGAGGACCTCGACGCCGACCCGGTGCGGGCCGAGCACTTCGGCATCACCACCGTCGAGGCCATGTCGGCGGGGGCGGTGCCGGTGGTGATCGCCGCCGGCGGCCAGACCGAGATCGTGCGCGACGGCGTGGAGGGCTCGACCTTCACCGACCTCGACGGCCTGGTGCGCGCCACCCGTGCGCTGATCGACGACCCCGCCATCCGCTCGGAGCGCTCGGCCGCCGCGGTGGCCCGGGCCCAGCAGTACGGCCTCGAGCGCTTCGGCGAGCGCCTCGACGGCTTCGTCGGCTCCCTCGGCGCCGGCTGAGCCGTCGTCAGTGCTGCTTCGAGGCCTCCCAGGCCTCGAACGCCGGAGCGAACGCGGCGGGCGGCTCGCCGCCGTCGGCCAGCGCCGCAGCCAGCTCGTCGATCGCCTCGGCCGAGTGGCCCGCCCGCTCGAGGAGCACGCGGTTCACGCCGGTGGCCTTGTTGGGGCTGCCCATCTGGATGGTGAAGGGCGCGGCGTCGCGGGTGATCGTCGTGTTCATCCCCACCATCGCCCCGGCGCCGATCGCCCGCCACTGGTGCGCCACCGTGCTCATCCCGATGTTGGCGTCGTCGCCGACGACGCTGTGGCCCCCCAGGCTCACGAACGGGGTGAGGCGGACCCGGTCGCCGAGGATGCAGTCGTGGGCGACGTGGACCTTGTTCATGACGAAGCAGTCGGCGCCGATGACGGTGGGCCGGTAGACGCCCTGCTGCACGGTGGTCTGCTCTCGGATGATGGTGCGATCGCCGATCTCGATGCCCTGGCCGTGGCTGCCGTGCCACAGCGCGGCCTCCATCTCGGCAGGCGTGAGCGCCGCCGGGTCCTCGGGGATCCGGTGCACGACCATCTCCCCGGCGTGCTCGCCGGTGGTGCCGATCACGGCGTGCGGGCCGATCCAGCAGTCGCGCCCGATGCGGGTGGGGGCCAGGATCACGGCGAAGGGCCCGATCACCGTCCCCGGGCCGATCTCGACGTCGGGGACGACGTAGGCGGTGGGGTGGATCGAGTAGTCCTTGCTCACGTGTCGTCCTCGCTGGCTGGGCGGCGTCCACCTCACTCTGGCACCCGGGTGCGGGGGGCGGCGACCTCCCCGGGGCGGCGCGATGGCGCTGGTACCATCGCCGACGGCCATGAGCACCGAGGAGACAGCGTGACCGAACCGATCCCGCTCGGATCTCCCACCTTCGGGGACGAGGAGCTCGAGGCGGTGCGGGCGGTGCTGGCCTCGGGATGGGTCGCCGGTCAGGGCCCGGCCAACCGGTCGCTCGAGGACGCCTGGTGCCGCCTCACCGGCTCCCCGCACTCCATCGCCGTGGCCAACTGCACCGCGGGGCTGCACCTCGCGCTCGTCTCGCTCGGCGTGGGCCCCGGCGACGAGGTGATCGTGGCCGACTACACGTACCCGGCCACCGGCCACTCGGTGGCCTACACCGGCGCCACGCCCGTGTTCTGCGACGTCGACCCCCGCACGTGGTGCATCGACCCGGCCCGGGCCGAGAGCCTGATCGGCCCCCGCACGGTGGGCATCATCGCCGTCGACGTGGCCGGCCAGTGCGCCGACCTGCTGGTGCTGCGCGACCTCGCCCGCCGCAAGGGCGTGTTCCTGATCGAGGACGCCGCCTGCTCCGCCGGCGCCACGCACCACGGGCGCCCGGCGGGCCACCCCGACCTCGCCGACATCGCCGCGTTCTCCCTGCACGCCCGCAAGGGCATCACCTCGGGCGAGGGTGGCGTCGTCACGACCGCCGACGACGCCCACGCCGCCCGGATCCGGGCCACGAGCTGCTTCGGCGTCGAGAGCGCCCTCACCCGCACCGGCTCCGACGAGCTGCCGATCCCGTCGTTCACGGCCCTCGGGTACAACTACAAGCTCTCCGACATCGCCGCGGCGATCGCCGAGGTCCAGCTCTCGAAGCTCGACCAGCTCCTCGCCGTCCGCCGCCACGCGGCGGCCCGCTACGACGAGGCCTTCGCCGGTGACGAGCTCGTCGTCACGCCGCTGGTCGCGGAGGGCAACGAGCACACCTACCAGAGCTACATCCTCACGCTCGACCCCTCGGTCGACCGGGGGGCCGTGGCCATGCGGCTGCGGCGCCAGGACATCGGCGCCAACATCGGCACCTACGCCTCGCACGTGCAGCCCGTCTACGGCGAGACCAACGCCTGCCCGGTGTCGGCCGACATCTTCCGCCGCCACCTCGCCATCCCGATGAGCGCCAACCTGACCGACCCCCAGATCGACCGCGTCGTCGACGCCGTCCGCGAGGCCGTCGTGGCCGAGCGGCGAACACCCACCCGAGGAACCACCTGATGGCAGACCGAACCGTCTTCTTCACCGGCGGCGCCGGCTTCATCGGCATGAACGTCATGCCCATGCTGCTCGAGAAGGGCTACAAGGTCCGCCTGTACGACTCCATGACCTACCGCGCCAACCGCGACGAGGTCGAGGCGCTGGTGGCCACCGGCGATGTCGAGCTGATCGAGAACGACGTGCGCTACGGCGGCTCGGTGCAGCGGGCCATCAAGGGCTGCACCCACGCCATCCACTTCGCCACCGTGTCGATCAACAAGTCGATCGCCGACCCCGACGAGTCGATCGACATCAACATGGTCGGCAACCACAACGTCATCGCCGCGGCCGCCGCCGAGGGCGTCGAGCGCCTGGTCTACGCCTCCTCGGCGAGCGTCTACGGCGATCCGCCGAGCCTCCCGATGTACGAGGACGGGCCGCTCGACCCGCTCACGCCCTACTGCATCTCGAAGCTCGCCGGCGAGCAGCTGTGCGCCTTCTACGAGCGCCAGAAGCAGCTCTCCTGGATCGCCCTGCGGTTCTTCAACGTCTACGGCCCCGGCCAGAAGACGAGCGCCTACTACACCTCGGTGATCAACCACTTCGTCGGGCGGGTCGCCCGCGGCGAGCCCCCGGTGATCGACGGCAAGGGCGAGCAGTCGATGGACTTCATCCACGTCCACGACATCGCCCGTGCGGTCGTGGCCGCGCTCGAGGCGCCCTCCGGCAACCTGCCGATCAACGTCGGCACCGGCATCGACACCAGCATCGCCGAGGTGGCCCGAATCCTCATCAAGGCCATCGACGCCGACGTCGAGCCGATCTTCAACCCCCGTGACGTGCTCGTGAGCCGCCGCGCCGCCAGCATCGACCGGGCGCGCGAGGTGCTCGGCTGGGAGCCCACGATCTCGGTCGAGGACGGCCTCAGCGAACTGGCGAGGCTCGCCCTGCCGTGACCGCGCCGGAGTGGCACGGGGCCGGTGACAACCCGTACAACCCCCACGCGTGGGTCCTGGGCGATCCCGAGATCGGGGAGGGCACCTGGATCGGGGCCTTCACGGTGCTCGACGGCTCGGGCGGGCTCAGCATCGGCCGGGGGGTCGACGTGTCCTGCGGTGCGCAGATCTACACCCACAGCACCGCCCGGCGGTGCGTCTCGGCCCGGGAGTACCCGGTGGTCGACCGGCGCCCCACCGTCATCGGCGACTACGTGTTCATCGGGGCCAACGCCACGGTGAACATGGGTGTCACCATCGGCGACCACGCAGTCGTGGGTGCCGGTGCGGTGGTCACCTCCGACGTCGATCCCTACGCCATCGTCGTGGGCGTGCCCGCCCGGCGCGTCGGCACGGTCAGGCTGGAAGGCGACGAGGTCGTCTTCGACTACGACGGCGGCTCCTGACGTGCGCATCGCCGTCGTCTCGAACTTCTTCCCGCCCCGCCCGGGTGGGTCGTCGCACCTCTCGGAGAGCCTCGCCCGCCGCTACGTCGAGGCCGGTCACGAGGTGCTGGTCGTCACCGCCGAGTTCGAGGGCACCGTCCCCGAGGAGGTCGTGAACGGGATGCGCGTCGTGCGCCTCCCGGCCCGCCGGCTCCCGTCGATCGTGCCGGTCGTCGACTTCGACATCCGCTTCGCCACCGGGTTCCGCAACGCCCGCCGCCTCCGCCGCCTCCTCGACGACTTCGCCCCCGACGTCATCCACCAGCACGGTCAGTTCTTCGACCTCACGTGGATGACCAGCGTCTACGCCCGCCGCAGGGGGGTGCCGGTGCTGCTGTCGGTGCACACCCGCCTCGAGAGCATCAAGCGCTCGGTGCAGCTCGCCTTCCGGCTGCTCGACGCGGCGGTGGTGTGGCCGTTCATCCTCCTGTCGCGGCCCGACGCGGTGGTGATGGACCGCCCGATGCTGGAGTACATCTCCTCCCGCTACCGGATCCCGCCCGCGCGCCAGGTGGCCATCCCGGTCGGCGTCGACCCGGTGAGCTTCCGCAAGGGCGACCGCGACCCGTCGTGGGTGCGCGAGAAGTGGGACCTCGGCGACGCCCCGGTCATCGTGTCGATCGGCCACGTCATCGCGCTGCGCGACCGCGTGGCGCTCGTGCGGGCCCTGCCGGGCCTGCGCCGCCGCATCCCCGACATCAAGGTCCTGGTGGTGGGCGACCTGCTCTACCCGCGGTTCCTCGAGGTCGCCGACGAGCTCGGGGTGCGCGACAGCCTGATCTGCGTCGGCGCGGTGCCCCGCGACCAGGTCGCCGACTACCTGGCGGTGGCCGACGTCGAGGCCCACGACCTCCAGGGCCTGGGCCTGGGCACCGCCAGCCTCGAGGCCATGCTCGCCGAGGTGCCGGTGGTGGCCGCCCTGCGGGCCGACAACTTCCCGGGGATCGACCTCGTCTCGGGCGAGAACATCACGATCGTCCCGCTGGGCGACGACCTCGCCCTGGTCGACGCCATCGACGGGCTCATCCGCGATCCCGACCGCGCCGCGGCGATCGCCAAGGAGCAGCGCCGGTTGGTCGAGGAGCACTTCTCGCTCGACGTGGTGGCCGCCCGCCACCTCGAGCACTTCCAGGAGATGCTCGACCGCTGATCAGGCCCGAAGCCCCGATCAGCTGATCGGCCCGGTCAGCCGTTGGCGGCGTCGCGGGCCTCGAACATGACCCGGTGCGGGGGCAGCACTGTGGCGGCCTCCTCGGCCACGAGGCCGGCGTCGTCGAGCAGGTCGAGGAACCGGGCCCACTGGAGGGCCAGCGGCTCGCCGATGTGGCGGATCACGGGGATCTCGATGATCGTCTGCTGGCGGTAGCTGCGGCCGTCGTCGATGGGCGAGAGGGCGTCGATGTTGCGGTAGATCGTGATGTCCTGGCGCAGCAGGTCGACCTCGATGAGCCGTTCGAGCTCGGTCACGGTGATGAGGCGGACCTTGCGCTGCGAGAGGCGGGACGCGTTCAGGGTGCCGATGCGGCCGCCGTCGAAGCGCAGGCTGGCATCGATGAGGTCCTCGCTGGTGGGCTCGCTGCGGGGGTGCACGAAGCTCATCTGGGCCGCCACCGACACCGGCTCGGCGCGGAAGAGGCGCATCACCATGTCGACGTCGTGGATGAGCAGGTCGGAGGCCACGCCCGTGCGGATGCGCTCGACGTAGGGCGAGTTGCGGATGGCGGCCACGTGCACCGGGCCCTCGACGATGTCGTTGACGGTGCGCACGGCCGGGTTGAAGCGCTCGAGCAGGCCGCACATCAGCGGCACCCCGGCGGCCTCGGCCCGTTCGACGACGTCGACGCAGTGCTCGTAGGTGTCGGCCACCGGCTTCTCGACCAGCAGCGGGAGCCCGGCGTCGATGACCTGGCAGGCGAGCTGGTGGTGGAACTGGGTGGGGGCTGTCTCTTATACACATCTGACGCTGCCGACGAAGAGGATAGGGGGGGGGG
>CAMFLJ010000037.1 GCA_945957335.1 uncultured Actinomycetes bacterium
TCGCAGGGTCGAGTTCACCCAGGCGAGGTCGCGCCGCGACGCGGCCTCGCCGTAGGCCGGCCACAGCGGTGTCAGCAGCAGGGTGACGACGCTGGGGGCGAGCATGAAGAGGCGGAACGGGACGGCGTACACCTGCACCTGGTCGGCGCCGAGGTAGTGCGAGATCACCAGGCTGTCGAGCTCGTAGCTCACGGCGCCGACGGTGGCGATGATGAAGAACAAGAAGCCGTGGCTGAGCACCCGGCGGGCTGCCCGGGTGCTCGCCAGCCGGAGCCGTGGCCGGAGGTCGGGACGGTTCCGGAAGAACAGCACGCAGGAGTCGGAGAAGTAGGCGACCGGCGGGCCCGACAGCATGGCGGCGACCAGCACGGGGGTGCCGGCCCCCTCCTTGCTGGCGACGATCACCGCCGCCAGGGAGATCGCGCTGGCGAGGCCCTGCCAACCGTTCGCCACCCAACCCCGCTGATGGGCGTGGTGGACCCTCTGGGAGATCCCGAGCGGCAGGGCGGCGAGGATGCAGGCGACGAACGCCGCAGTGGCCGGCCCCGCCTGGTCGGCCGTCGGCCCGGTGACGTTGTAGAGCGTGGCCCACTCGACGTGGGGGTACACCAGGGCGAAGGCGCCGCCGAGGAGCAGCGCCAGCCCGAGGAGGGCGAAGAACGCGCTCGAGATCGCCTCCTTCGTGAACTCGTCGTCGTCCCGCCCGCGGGCGTCGGCGATCGCGTTCAGCAACCCGTTGCCGATCCCGAAGTCGGCGAACCCCACGAGGGTGACCGCAGTGACGAGCAGCAGCCAGAGGCCGAGCTCCTCGGCCGAGGTCGTGTTCGAGATGATCCTGATCGAACCGAAGAGGGTGACGATCGCCAGGACCTTCGCTCCCGCGCTCACCACGACGGTGAGCGCGGCGCGCCGGTAGCGCTCGGACGACCGGCCGTCCTCGGTGGCGAGGTCGTGGGCGCCGGGTCGGAGCCGGGCGACCCAGCCGCGGAGTCGAGCCCCGGGGGAGGGCAGGGTCACCGAGTCGTCCCTGATCCCTGGCCCGAGCGCTTGCGGGTGGCATGCTCGCCGAGCAGTCGCTGGCGCAGCGGCCTGGTGAAGCGGAGCGCGTGCGCGAGGTACGAGCGCGGCTTCGCCAGCCGGTACGGCAGCGACGTGGCGGGAACGAGGCGTCCGTCGGGCGTGAACCGGCGCCGGGCGTAGTTGATCGAGTGGTAGTGCCGCCAGTCGTCGACGATCGCCGCGTTGGCCTCGGCCTCCGGTCCCCGGAACGCCACCTTGCGACCTCCGACGTGGGAGTAGTCGTGGCGCTGGTGCACGGCGAGGACGAGGTCGGTGGCGTCGACGACGGTGGCGCCGAGCTCGGCCGCCTTCCAGATCAGCCAGGGGTCGTAGCCGGGCCGTCCGATGGCGAACTCCGGCAGCTCGGTGAACAGGCCGGTGGGGAACATGAACCAGTCGATCCAGTTCGCCGGCTTCCGCTCGCCGTCGGTCGCGGCGCGCTCGGCGAGCCGTTCCTGCCACCCGGGGTCGAGGTCGAGGGGGGTGGGCTGGTCGATGTCGACCCGGCGACCCACGGCGTAGAGCGGCGACGGCGAGTCGGCGACCGCGTCGACGGCGGCCCCGAGACCGGAGGCGAAGACGATGTCGGCGTTCGTCCAGCACACGACCGGCGTGGTGGCGAGCTCCTGGCCGCGCAGGAACATGTCGCTCAGGAGCGGGGTGCCGAGGTCGGTGGTGCGGACGTCGGGCACGTGGCGGAGCCCGAGCTCGGCGCACAGCTCCGCGGTGCCCGCGTCATCGCCGAACAGGATGATGTCGGGGCGAGGGTCGAGCCGGGTCCACGAGGTGATCGCGTTGCGCTGGATCACCTCGAAGATCCCCGTGAACGCCTTCGGGGTCGAGAGCAGGGTGAGCCGGCTCTCCCGGCTCACGTGATCGAGAGCATCCGCTCGAGTGCGACCTTGGCCCACTCGGTCGTATCGGCATCGACCGTGATGCGGTTGACGACCCGGCCGTCGACGAGGCCCTCGAGCACCCAGCACAGGTGGGCGGCGTCGATGCGGAACATGGTCGAGCAGGGGCACACCAGCGGGTCGAGCGACACCACCGTCTTGTCCGGGGTCTCGTCGTTGAGCCGGTTCACGAGGTGGATCTCGGTGCCGACACCGATCACCGAGCCGACGGGCGCGGCCTCGACGGCCCTGATGATGAAGTCGGTCGAGCCGACCTGGTCGGCCATCTCGCACACGTCGTGGGCGCACTCGGGGTGCACCACCACCAGGCCGTCGGGGTTCTCGGCGCGGAATGCGTCGATGTGCTCGGGGCGGAAGCGCTGGTGCACCGAGCAGTGCCCCTTCCAGAGGAGGAAGGTCGACTCCTTGATGTCGGCCTCGGTGAGACCCCCCAGCTCGAGCCGGGGGTTCCAGACCCGCATGTCGTCCTCTGTGAAGCCGAGGTCGTGGCCGGTGTTTCGGCCCAGGTGCTGGTCGGGGAAGAACAGCACCTGCGAGCCGCCGGCGCCGTCGTCGGCGCGCTCGTTCAGCGAGAGCGCCCACTCGAGCACGGCCCGGGCGTTCGACGAGGTGCACACGGCGCCGCCGTGCTCGCCCACGAACGCCTTCAGGGCGGCCGAGCTGTTCATGTAGGTGATCGGGATCACCTTGGAGATGTCGGTGGTGCGGGCCAGCGCCTCCCAGGCCTCCTCGACCTCCTCGAGGTCGGCCATGTCGGCCATCGAGCACCCGGCGTTGAGGTCGGGCAGGACGACCTGCTGGTGGTCGGCGGTGAGGATGTCGGCCGACTCGGCCATGAAGTGCACGCCGCAGAAGACGATGTAGTCGGCCTCCGGGTGCTCCTGGGCCAGCACGGAGAGGCGGAAGGAGTCGCCCCGGGCGTCGGCCCAGCGCATGACCTCGTCACGCTGGTAGTGGTGGCCGAGGATGAAGAGCCGGTCGCCGAGGGTGGCCTTGGCCGCGGCGATGCGATCGGCCAGCTCTTCAGGGCTGGCGTCGGTGTACCGCTCGGGGAGCGGGATTTGGAGCCGCAACATCTTGTGGTGAACCCCCAGATGGGCCGGGGAGCCCCGATTGGTGACCGGTGGGGGCAGCCTGGTCGCCACGCCACGGGGATGTCGGTCTCGGGTCTCGATATGTCGCCGGATACCAGGCCGGCAGGGAGACTCTACGGCATTTCCGGCGGAACCGGTCGATCCGGGTCCGTCGAGTACCACCCCGACACCGCCTCCCGGGATGTGCGCTGCCCTCCTGGAGCCCACGCGTCAAGGGCGGTCCCGGGTCTCCGGTGCCATCGTCGGTAGGGTCGGCGCCGATCGTTCACCGCTCCTGGGAGGGCCGACGCGTGACGGCGGTCGTCGACGACATGAGCACGGCGCACCGGTCGCGGTGGGTCGTGGCCGGAGCGGTGGTCGCAGTGGTCGGTCTGGTGGTGAGGCTGCTCGGCATCGACGCGCCGCCCTTCGCCTTCCACGCCACCCGCCAGCTCTACGGGGCGGACATGGCCCGTTCGTTCTGGGTCCACCTCGGTGGGGTGCCGCCGGCGGGCTGGCGCAGCGCGGTGCTCGCGTCGCAGCCGCAGGTGATCGAGCCGCCCGTCGTGCCGGCCGTCGCTGCTGTGCTCTACCGGCTCCTCGGGAGCGAGCACATCGCACTCGTGCGAGCTCTGCTCGCGGCCGGATGGGTCGCAGCCACGCCGGCAGTGTGGGGCGCGTCTGCCCGCCTCACAGGCCGGCGGGCTGCCTTCTTCGCATCGGCGGTGTGGTGCCTGTCGCCCTACGGCGTCGCCGCCTCTCGCTCCTTCCAGCCCGACGCGCTGATGGTGCCCTTGCTGGCGGCGACCGTGTGGGCCGGGGTGCGCGACGACGATCTCCGCACCGGGCGTAGCCGGGCGCTCACGCTGACGCTCGCCGCGGGGGTGGTCTTCGTGAAGCTCGTCGCCGCGTTCTATGTCGTGCCCCTGTTGCTCGCGTTCGCGCTTCTGCGACGACGGCGCGGTGACCGCTCGTGGCGCCGTCCGCTGGTCGACCTCGCTGTCGCGCTCGGGCCCGGCGTGGGCTTCCTGGTCGTCGGCATGGCAACGGGCCTCCTGGCCGGGCAGGAGGAGAACCGCTTCTTCCCGAGCATGCTCCTCGAGGCCGGGTTCTGGTCACACTGGGGTGGCAACGCGCTGCGCGTGGGTGGGGCTCTGACCCTCGCGATGGCGATCGCCGGGGCGTTGTGGGCCCGAGGGAGGGCGGGGCTCACCCTTGCCTCGCTCGCCGTCGGCTACGTGGCCTTCGGGCTGGCCTTCGCCTACCACTACCGCACCCACGACTACTACCACCTGCCCCTCGTCCTGCCCGTGGCGCTCGGCGTGGGCGTCTTCGCCGATCTGCTCCTCGCCCAACTGGGCAGGGAAGGAGCGTCGCCCCTCGCGGCTGCGGCGGTCGTTGTGCTCGTCGGCCTAGGGCTGGTGCTCACCCGATCGGGCTACCCGTACCTCGAGCTCACCCACCCCGCTCGGTGGGACGAGCGGATCGCCGCCGCCCGGCAGATCGGCGATGCGGTCGACCACGGCACGCGGATCGTGGTGTCGGGTCCGGCCTACGGCCAGGTGGAGGAGCTCTATGGCGGCATCACAGCGGTGGCCTGGCCCCTTCCGGCCGACATCTCGCTCGAGGCGCTGTCGGGGCACCCTCGGCTCTCCGTGGCGGATCGCCTGGCTCAGTTGGACGACGACCCCTCCGCGCCGTTGACGTGGTTCGTGATCGCCGACCCCGGCCAGTACGAGACCGACCCGGAGCTGGCCACCTACCTCGACACCCACTTCCCGGTCGGCGCGCGCGGCGACGGCTGGTGGGCCTACCGGCTCGACCAGCCCCTCGGCGGGGGGTGAGCGGCGCGCCGGACCGGGGTGCCCAGCCCGCGCCGGGTGTCGCAGACCCCCCGTACGATGGCCGGCGATGGTGCAGCGACCTCCCGCGGGGACGATCCCCGACGCCCCCGGCTCCTACCAGTTCAAGGACGCCCACGGCCGGGTGATCTACGTCGGCAAGGCCAAGAGCCTCCGCCAGCGGCTCTCGAACTACTTCCAGAACCCGCGCAACCTGCACAGCCGCACGGCCCAGATGGTGGCCACCGCGGAGTCCGTCGAGTGGATCCAGGTCCGCAACGACGTCGAGGCGCTCATGCTCGAGTACAGCCTCATCAAGCAGCACCAGCCGCGCTTCAACGTCCGGCTGAAGGACGACAAGAGCTACCCGTTCCTGGCCGTCACCCTCGACGACGAGTGGCCCCGGGCCACGGTCATGCGCGGCACCAAGCGCAAGGGCACCCGCTACTTCGGCCCCTACGGCCACGCGTGGGCCATCCGTGACACCCTCGACCTGCTCCTGCGCACCTTCCCGATCCGCACCTGCTCCGACAACAAGCTGGGCCGCCACGAGCGTCTGGGCCGGCCGTGCCTGCTCTTCCACATCGAGAAGTGCAGCGGCCCGTGTGTGGGTGAGGTGTCGAAGGAGGACTACGACCGCCTGGTGGGCGAGCTGGTCGACTTCCTCGACGGCGACACCGACACCATCATCAAGCGGCTCGAGGTCGAGATGCAGGCCGCGAGCGACGAGCTCGAGTTCGAGCGGGCGGCCCGCCTCCGCGACCGGCTCGGCGCGGTGCGCAAGGCCATCGAGAAGCAGCAGATGGTGGTCGAGAAGCCCGAGGACATCGACGTCGTCGGCATCGAGGGCGACGAGCTCGAGGCCGCCGTGCAGGTGTTCTTCGTGCGCCGCGGCCGGGTCGTGGGTCGCAAGGGCTTCGTGCTCGACAAGGCCGAGGACCTCACCGACGGCGAGCTCGTCGACCGCATCCTCGAGGGCCTCTACGCCGACCCGCCGCCGCTCGGCGTGCCCAAGCAGGTGCTGGTGCCGGTCGAGTCGGCCGACCCCGACCTCTACGAGGAGTGGCTCACGCACCAGCGCGGCTCGAAGGTCTCGATCCGGATCCCCCAGCGGGGCGACAAGCGCGAGCTCATGGCCATGGTCACCCGCAACGCGGCCGAGGAGTTCAACCGCCATCGCCTGCGTCGGGCCTCCGACCACAACACGAGGGCCAAGGCGCTGAACGACCTCCAGGACCACCTCGGCCTGCCCGAGGCCCCCCTGCGCATCGAGTGCTACGACATGAGCCACATCCAGGGCAGCGACTACGTCGGCTCGATGGTGGTGCTCGAGGACGGCCTGCCCAAGAAGAGCGAGTACCGGCGCTTCAAGATCAAGGGTGACCAGGGCAACGACGACTTCGCGGCCATGGAGCAGGTCCTCACCCGCCGCCTCACCGCCTACCTGGCCGAGCGCGACAAGCCCGTCACCGACCGGGGCGGCCGCTTCTCGTACCCGCCGCAGCTGCTGCTCGTCGACGGCGGCAAGGGCCAGCTCGGCGTGGCCGTGAAGGTCCTCGAGGAGCTCGGGCTCGAGGAGGAGATCCCGGTCGCCTCGCTGGCCAAGCGCTTCGAGGAGGTCTACGTGCCGGGGGAGAGCGAGCCCCGCACGGTGCCCCGCAACAGCGAGGCGCTCTACCTCCTCCAGCGCATCCGCGACGAGGCCCATCGCTTCGCCATCACCTACCACCGCGAGCTGCGGGGCAAGCGAATGACCACCTCGGTGCTCGACGGCGTGCCGGGGCTGGGGGAGACCCGCAAGAAGCGCCTGGTGAAGGAGCTCGGTGGGGTGGGCAAGGTCAAGCAGGCGTCACTCGACGAGCTGCGGGCCCTCTCGTGGCTCCCCGACAAGGTCGCCGACGCCGTCTTCGAGAAGATCCACGGCCCCGCCGCACGGAGCTAGGCCGACGTCCGCGGTGCGGGCTCAGACGGCGGTCTTGCGGGCGTGGAAGCCCTCGGCCCAGCGGTGGTTCGCCTCGACGCCCCGCAGCCGCAGCGTGGCCGAGAACACCTCTCGGTCGTACCACTGGCGGTCGTGCTGGCTCGGGTAGAGCCGCCCGAGCAGGTCGAGCTTGCGGGCCGCGGTGGCGTCGTCGAGGCGCACGTAGAGGTTGGGGGTGCGCAGGTCGCCGTCCCACTTCGGGATCTCGTAGCCCCAGATCGGGTGGTCCCTCCACTTCTGCGCGGCCACCTCGGCCAGCAGTCGGTGGTCCTGGTGCAGGTCGTGCGGGCAGGGGGCGATCACGAGGTCGTGGGTGCCGGCCCGGGCCGTCTCGGCGCACAGGGCCTGCACGTCGGCGCTGATCGAGGGCAGCACGTTCTCGGGCAGCGACTCGACCCGCACCTCGACCGACGCGGCGTCGGCGCAGAACGCGGCGGCCGCCTCGCGCTCCTCGTCGGCCCGGGTCGGGTCCGAGCAGAGCACGAGCCAGTCGACCGTGCTGCCGGGGTGCTCGGCCAGCAGGCGCAGGATCGTGGCTCCGGCGCCGATGGGGACGTCGTCGCAGTGGGCGCCGAGGCAGGCCAGGCGGAGCGGCCCGTCGGGCAGCTGCAGCCCGAGCACTCAGGCGATCCCGAAGTCGGTGGCCAGGTCGCCCCGCTGGTCGCGAGGGGTGTCGTGGCTCTGGGGAGTGCGCCAACGCGCCCACCAGGCCTTGCCCTCGGTCCAGAGATCCTCCATGTCCTGGCGGTCCTTGAACGTGTCGACGCCGAGCCAGTTGCCTTCGTAGCGGTAGGCCGAGAGCGCCTTGCGCTCGATGAGGCGGTGGAAGGGCTCGTTGACGAGCTCCTCCTCGGGCTCGATCACGTCGAAGATCTCGGGCTCGAGCACCATGTACCCGCCGTTGATCCAGATGTCGTGGTCGGTCATCGGGCCGATGTGGCTGACGCTGCCGTCGGGGCAGACGTCGACGACGTGGAGCGAGCGGGTCGGCCGGGCCGTGAGGATGGTGGCGGTGGCCCCCACCTTCTCGTGGTGGGCGACGATCTCGTCGATCGGGCAGTCGGTGAGCGAGTCGGAGTAGTTGCAGAGGAACCGCTCGTCGCCGAGGTGGTGGCGCACACGCCGCAGGCGCTCGCCCAGGAGGCTGTTCATGCCGGTGTCGACGAAGGTGATGTTCCAGTCGTCGAGGTCACGGTCGTGGAGGACCACCGACTTCGAGGAGTGGGTCAGGGTGAAGTCGTTGGAGTCCCACTCCTTGTAGTTGACGAAGTAGTCCTTGATCTGCTGGCCGCCGTAGCCGAGGCAGAGCACGAAGTCGCGGTGGCCGTAGGTCGCGTAGTACTTCATGACGTGCCAGAGCACGGGCCGCTCGCCGATCGGCGCGAGGGGCTTGGGGATGCGGTTGGAGAAGTCGCGCATGCGCAGGCCGCGACCGCCGCAGAAGAGGACGACCTTCATCAGAACAGTCTGGCTTCCGGGATCGGCACGAGGAAGCGCCCACCCCACTCGCGGATGAACGCGAGCTGGCTGGTGATCTCGGCCTCGAGGTTCCACGGCAGGATCAGCACGACGTCGGGGCGGTGCTCCTCGATGGCCTCGGGGGCGAGGATCGGGATGTGCACGCCGGGGCAGAACCGGCCCTGCTTGTAGGGGTTGCGGTCGACGGCGAACTCGACGAGGTCGGTGCGGATGCCGCAGTAGTTGAGCAACGTCATGCCCTTGCCGGCGGCGCCGTAGGCCGCCACCTTCAGGCCCTGGTCCTGCAGCTCGACGAGGGTCTGGAGCAGTCGGCGCTTGGTGCGGCGGACCTGCTCGTCGAAGGTCCGGTAGGCCTGCGGCGAGGCGTAGCCGAGGGCGATCTCGCGCTCGCGCAGCTCGACGACCCGCTCGGTGTCGGCCTTGGTGGCGTCGTCGGCGTGGCAGGCGTAGACGCGCAGCGAGCCGCCGTGGGTCCAGACCTCGTCGACGTCGAAGATCCGCAGGCCGTGGCGCTCGAACAGCGCGTCGGTGGCGATCAGCGAGAAGTAGCTGAAGTGCTCGTGGTAGATCGTGTCGAACTGGTTGCCCTCGATGAGCCGCTGCAGGTGCGGGAACTCGATGGCCACCACGCCGTCGAGGGCGAGCAGCACCCGGAGGCCCTCGACGACGTCGTTCACGTCGGGGATCTGGGCGAGCACGTTCTTGCCGGCGATGAGGTCCGCCCGGTGCCCGTCGGCGACGAGCTTCTCGGCCATCTCGCGTCCGAAGAACTCGGCCACGGTCGGGATGCCGGCCTCGACCGCCTGGGCCGCGATGTTGCGGGCCGGCTCGACACCGAGCACCGGCACGCCGCGCTCGGCGAACCAGCGGAGGAAGTAGCCGTCGTTCGAGCCGAACTCCACCACGAGCGAGCCGCCGTCGAGGTCCCAGCGGTCGATCTGGGCGTTGGCGTCGTCGCGGCAGTGCTCGAGCCAGGCGTCGGAGAAGCTCGAGAAGTAGGCGTACTCGACGAAGGTGTCCTCGGGCGTGATGTGGTCCGGCAGCTGGACGAGCCAGCACTGCTCGCAGACCCACACGTCGAGCGGGTAGAAGGCCTCGGCGTCGCGGAGCTGGTCCGCGGTGAGGTAGCTCTCGCACGGCGGGCTCATGCCGAGGTCGACCACCGGCAGGGTGAGGGTCGCGCCGCACGAGCGGCACGGGCCGCCGTCGGTGATGTGGGTCGTGGTGCCGCCGCTGGGGGTCACGGGTGTCCTTTCGTCCGCGCAGAGGTTTCGGCGGGTCGGGGAGGGGCCTTGAGCCGGTGGGCCCCGCACGATGCGGCGGTGCGTCGGGTCAGAGGTCGCTGCGAGATGATCCTTGCAGCTGCACCTCGGGAGCGGAATGGTCCCTTCGCCCTTCTTGGTGCCACACGCCACGGGCGCACGGGACGGGCCACCGCCCGACCGGGGCTACGTTCGCCGTCGTGAGCGACCCGACGAACGCCGAGCTCTGGGAGTCGCACGCCGACTGGTGGCAGCGCGAGTTCACCGACGGCGTCGACCCCGAGTACACCGAGCAGATCCTGCCCATCGTGCGGGAGTGGACCGCCGGGTTCGACCGGGTCCTCGAGGTCGGCACGGGCGAGGGGCAGGTGGCCCGGGCGGTGGTGGCGGCCAACGGCTCGCTGGTGGTGGGCGTCGACCCCACCGTGAACCAGATCGACGAGGCGCAGCGGCGGGGGAGCGGTCCCCGCTACGCCCGCTCCGGTGCCGAGGCCCTGCCCTTCGCCGACGCGTCGTTCGACGCCGTGGTGTGCTGCCTCGTGTTCGAGCACATCGACGACGTCGACGGCGCCCTGGCCGAGGTCGCGCGGGTGCTGCGCCCCGGGGGTCGCTTCGTGTTCTGCCTGAACCACCCGCTGTTGCAGACCCCCGGCTCGGGGTGGATCGACGACCAGATCCTCGACCCTCCCGAGCAGTACTGGCGCATCGGGCCGTACCTGACCGAGCAGGCCGTGGTCGAGCAGGTCGAGAAGGGCGTCTTCATCCGCTTCGTGCACCGGCCGCTCGGCCGCTACGTCAACGCCATGGCCGACGTCGGCCTCTCGCTCGAGCGCATGCTCGAGCCGGCCCCGCCGGAGGGCTTCCTCGCCCGGGCCCCCGAGTACATCGAGGCCGCCACCATCCCGCGCCTGCTCACCCTCGTGGCCCGCCGCACCTGACGATCGCTGGCGCAGGCGGCCGCACGCCCACGGGTACGCTCGTTCGGGTGAGCGACTTCGTGGTGATCACCGGGTTGTCGGGCGCCGGGCGGTCGCAGGCGGCCGACATCCTCGAGGACCTCGGCTTCTTCGTCATCGACAACCTGCCGCCCACGCTCATCCCCAAGGTCGCCGAGCTGGCGCAGGGCCCCGGCAGCAGCATCGCCAAGGTCGTGCTCGTCGTCGGCACGGGCCCGTACCACCAGGAGGTGCTGCCCGCCCTCACCGCGCTGCGCCGCCAGGGCATGCACCTGCGGATCCTCTTCCTCGAGGCCAGCACCGACGTGCTGGTGCGCCGCTACGAGAGCACCCGGCGCCGCCACCCCCTGGCCGGCTCGGAGGGCAGCCTCGGCCAGTCGATCGAGGAGGAGCGCCAGCTCCTCCAGCCGGTGAAGGCCGAGGCCGACGTCGTCGTCGACACCAGCGACCTCAACGTCCACCAGCTCCGCGCCCGGGTGCTCGACCTCTTCGCGGCCGAGGCCCCGGCCGGGGGCATGCAGACCACCGTCACGTCGTTCGGCTACAAGCACGGGCTGCCCCTCGACACCGACCTGGTGATCGACTGCCGGTTCCTGCCGAACCCGCACTGGGTCGACGACCTCCGTCCCCTCACCGGCCTCGACGAGCCGGTGCGCGACTACGTGCTCGGCCAGCCCCTCACCGGCGAGTTCCTCGAGCAGATCGACTCGCTCCTGGCGATGCTGCTGCCGGCCTACGTGGCCGAGGGCAAGTCGTACCTCACCATCGCCTTCGGCTGCACCGGTGGCCGCCACCGGTCGGTCGCCATCGCCGAGGCGGTCACGCGCACGCTGCGGGAGAAGGGCTTCGACCTGCGGGTGGCCCACCGCGACGTCGACCGCTGACGCTCCCGCACCGGGGTTGTTTGGCGGCGGCCGCCGCGATCTGGTCGGATAGGTTCAGCTCTACGTCAATGGCGACTCCAGGAGGCAACACCCCATGACCATCCGCGTCGGAATCAACGGCTTCGGTCGCATCGGCCGCAACTTCTTCCGGGCGGTGAAGCAGTCGGGGGCCGACGTCGAGATCGTCGCCGCCAACGACCTCGGCAACGTGGCCGAGATGGCTCACCTCCTCAAGTACGACTCCGTGATGGGCCGCCTGCCCTACACCGTCGAGGTCGCCGACGACGGCATCGTGGTCGACGGCACCAAGATCCGCATCACCGCCGAGCGCGACCCCAAGAACCTGCCCTGGGTCGACCTCGGCGTCGACGTCGTCGTCGAGTCCACCGGCTTCTTCACCGACCGCGACAAGGCCGCCGCCCACCTCGAGGCCGGCGCCCCCGTGGTCGTGATCTCCGCCCCGGCCACCAACGCGGACGCCACCTTCGTGGTCGGCGTGAACGACGACACCTTCGACGCCGCCGCCCACAAGGTCGTGTCGAACGCCTCCTGCACCACCAACTGCTTCGTCCCGATGATCAAGGTCCTCGACGACGCCTTCGGCGTCGAGAAGGGCCTCATGACCACCACCCACGCCTACACGGGTGACCAGAACCTCGTCGACGGCCCCCACAGCGACGCCCGCCGGGCCCGCGCCGCGGCCATCAACATCATCCCGACCTCCACCGGCGCCGCCCGGGCCACCGGCCTGGTGCTCGAGGCCATGAAGGGCAAGCTCGACGGCACCTCGCTGCGGGTGCCCGTGCCCACCGGCTCGATCACCGACTTCGTCGGCATCCTCAAGCAGGACGTCACCATCGAGCAGGTCAACGAGGCCTTCAAGGCCGCTGCCGCCTCCGGCCCGCTCTCGAAGGTCCTCGTCTACACCGACGAGCCGATCGTCTCCTCCGACATCGTCGGCTCGCCCGCCTCGTGCACCTTCGACTCGGGCCTCACCATGGCCATGGGCAACCTGGTCAAGGTCCTCGGCTGGTACGACAACGAGTGGGGCTACTCGAACCGTCTGGTCGACATCGTCCAGGTCGTCGCCTCCAAGTAGCGGGCCGACAACCGATGAGCGTTCCCACGCTGGAGGACCTCGGCGACGTCAGCGGTCGCCGGGTCCTCCTCCGCGCCGACTTCAACGTGCCGATCGCCGACGGCGAGATCGTCGACGACTTCCGCATCCGTGCCGCCCTCCCCACCATCGAGTGGCTGACCGAGCGGGGCGCCACCGTCACGGCGTGCACCCACCTCGGCCGCCCGAAGGGCGCACCGGACCCGAAGTACTCGGTCGAGCCGGTGAGGCGTCGCCTCGCCGAGCTCGCCCCCGGCGTCGAGCTGCTCGACAACCTGCGCTTCGACCCGGGTGAGACGGCCAACGACCCGGCGTTCGTGCAGCGGCTCATCGACGGCCAGGACCTCTACGTCAACGACGCCTTCGGGGCGTCGCACCGGGCCCACGCCTCGATCGTGGGGCCCCCGCAGTTCCTCCCGTCGGCCGCCGGCCGGCTCCTCCAGCGCGAGGTCGAGGTCCTCCTCCCGCTGCGCACCGACCCGAAGCGCCCGTTCGTGGTGATCCTCGGCGGGTCGAAGGTGTCCGACAAGCTCGGCGTGATCGACGCCCTGTCGAAGGTGGCCGACGCGCTCATCATCGGCGGCGGCATGTGCTTCACGTTCCTCGCCGCCCAGGGCCACTCCGTCGGGGCGTCGCTGCTCGAGCAGGACCAGATCGAGACCTGCCGGCGCCTCCTCGACTCCGACGTCGTGATCCACATCCCGCACGACATCACCGTGCTCGGCCCCGGCGGCAAGATCGGCGACCCGTCCGCCGGCGGCGAGGTGCGCCAGGTCGGCGCCGACGTGCCCGACGGCTGGATGGGCCTCGACATCGGCCCCGGCACCGCGGCGGAGTTCAGCGACATCATCGCCGAGGCTCGCACCGTCCTCTGGAACGGCCCCATGGGCGTGTTCGAGGACCCGCGCTTCGCGGCCGGCACCCGGGTGGTGGCCGAGGCCCTCGCCGACGCCCGCGGCTTCACCGTCATCGGCGGGGGAGACTCCGCCGCCGCCGCCGACCAGTTCGGCGTCGCCGACCGCATCGACCACGTCTCCACCGGTGGTGGCGCCTCCCTCGAGCTGCTCGAGAACGGCGACCTCCCCGGCCTGGAGGCCCTCCGAGGAGCACCCAATGCCTGACCGCAAGCCGCTCATCTCCGGCAACTGGAAGATGAACCTGAACCACTTCGAGGCGACGGCCACCCTCGACAAGCTGCGGTACCTCCTCACCAAGGACGACTACGAGGTCGTCGACGTCTCGGTGCACCCGCCGTTCACCGACATCCGCACGGTGCAGACCTTCATCGAGAGCGAGAAGGTCCAGATCGCCATCGGCGCCCAGAACTGCCACTGGGAGGCCAAGGGCGCCTACACCGGCGAGGTCGCCCCCGGCATGCTCGCCAAGCTCAACGTGAGCTACGTCATCGTCGGCCACAGCGAGCGCCGCGAGCTCTTCGGTGAGACCGACGAGTGGGTGGCCCGCAAGGTCAAGGCCGTGTTCGAGAACGGCATGACCCCCATCCTCTGCTGCGGCGAGACCCTCGAGGAGCGCGAGGGCGACTCGCACCACGCCAAGATCACCGGCCAGATCCACGCCGGCATCGAGGCGCTCTCGGCCGAGCAGGTCGCGTCGATGGTGCTGGCCTACGAGCCCATCTGGGCCATCGGCACCGGAAAGACCGCCAGCTCCGAGGACGCCCAGGAGGTCTGCGGCTGGATCCGCGCCAAGGTGGCCGACCAGAAGGGTGCCGACGCCGCCGCGGCCGTGCGCATCCAGTACGGCGGCTCGGTGAAGGCGGCCAACGCCGCCGAGCTCATGGCCCAGCCCGACATCGACGGCGCCCTGGTGGGGGGTGCGGCCCTCGACCCCGAGGAGTTCGCCCGCATCGTCCAGTACCGCCTCGCCTGATACCCTCGACGACCGTGGTCTGGGCAATCCTCATCCCGTACGTCATCACGTGCCTCGTGCTGATCTTCCTCGTCCTGCTGCACAGCGGGCGGGGCGGCGGCCTGTCCGACATGTTCGGCGGCGGCATGGGCGCGGCGGCGGCCGGCTCGACCGTCGTGGAGAAGAACCTCGACCGGCTCACCGTGATCGCCGGCGTCATCTTCACCTTCCTCTCGGTCGCACTCGCCCTGACCATCGACAAGTAGGCGGTCGATGGCAGAGCGCCCCCCTGTCGGGCGCGCCAAGGCAGCCCTGCTCATCCTGGCGGGGCTGATCACCGTCGGCCTCCTGGTCACCATGGCGGTCGTCGCGTTCGTCGACGACCAGCCCGCGCTCCCGCCCCCGGCCACCATCCCGGTCGGGGGCGCGCTGCGGATGGGCGTCGTCGGCGCCTCGTTCCCGCTCGACCCGGCCACCTCGGCGATCACCGACCCGGGTGCGGCCATGCTCGACGACCTGCTCTGGTCGCGGCTCACCGCCACCGACCCCACCACCGCGGCCCCCGTCCCCGCCCTGGCGGAGTCGTGGGAGGCGCAGCCCGACCAGACCCGCTTCACGTTCCACCTTCGGCCCGACGCCACGTTCTCCGACGGCTCGCCGATCACCTCCGCCGACGTCGCCGCCTCGCTCACCCGCGTCGCCGCCCAGGGGGTGTCGAGCCTGGCCGGTGGCCGCCTCAGCACGGTGAAGGGCTACGCCGATGCCGCCACCGCCGGCCTGGCCGGCGTCACCACGCCCGACCCGGCCACCGTGGTGATCGAGCTCACCGAGCCGGTGGCCGACCTGCCGGTGATCCTCGCGGCCCCGTCCTTCGGCGTGGTGCCGGCCGCCGCAGCCAGGGGTGAGCGCCCGCTGCTGCCGGGACCCACCAGCGGGCCCTACGCGGTCGCCTCCCAGGGCGCCGACCTGCTCACGCTCTCGCGCTCGCCGTCGGTGCCCACCGAGCTCGCCCACATCGACACCGTCGAGGCCCACCGCTACGACTCCGACACCGCTGCGGCCACCGCCTTCGACGCCGGGTCGCTCGACCTCGTGCCCCTCCCGGCCGACCGGGCCTCCACGCTCGTCACCCCGGGTCGGGGCGTGGTGCGCACCAGCCCGGCCGCCGCCCTCTGGTGGTTCGCCGCCGACACCACCGACCTCGCCCTCACGTCGGCCGACTTCCGCAAGGGCCTGGCCCATGCCGCCGACCGGTCCGGCATCGTCAGCGCCTCGCTGCCGGGGCGGCGCCTGCTGCAGGGGCTCTACCCGCCCCAGCTGCCGGGCGGCACCAACGACGCGTGCGCCGCGCTCTGCGCGCTCGACCCGGCGGCCACCACCGCCGCAGCCACGGCGACGTTCCCGTCCGGCGTGCCCGAGATCCTCCTCGACACCCCCGACACCACCGGGCCGGCCGCCGCGTCCAACGCCTTCGCTGCGTCGCTGACGGCTGCCGGTGTGCCCGTCAACGTCCGCTCCCGCCCGTTCGCCGACTACCGAGACAACGTGCTCACCCCCGACCGCCAGCTCTTCTGGTTCGGTTGGGTCGGGGTGGCGCCCACCCCCGAGGCCTACCTGCCCGCGCTCTTCCTCACCGGCGCCCCCGACAACGTGTTCGGCTTCTCCGACCCGGTGGTCGACGCGGCCATCCGCACCGCCCGGGCCACCGCCGACCCCGGCGAGCGGGCCACCCGGTGGGCCGAGGCCGAGCGCCTGGTGCTCGACCGTATGCCGCTCGTCCCGCTGGCCCAGGCCCAGAACGCGGTGGCGATCTCGTCGGCGCTGCAGGGGTTCGTCCAGCGCCTCGACGGCACGTTCGCCGTGAGCCAGCTGTGGCTCGCCACCGACACGTCCACGACGTCCACCACCGCCGGTTCCAGCACGACCACCGCCACCACGGCGCCTGCCGCCGGATGAGCCCCGCCGCCGACCCCCGCCCTCCGGCGCTGCGGCTGCACGACGTGGCGCTCGTGCGCGAGGGCCGACGCCTGCTCGACGGCGTCACCTGGGAGGTCGGGGCCGACGAGCGCTGGGTCGTGCTCGGCCGCAACGGCTCGGGCAAGTCGTCGCTGCTGCGGATCGCGTCGCTGTACCTGCACCCGAGCGAGGGCACCGTCGAGGTGCTCGGCGAGCGCCTCGGCCGCACCGACGTGCGCCGGCTGCGCACCCGCATCGGGGTGGCCAGCTCGGGCATGGCCGACATGCTGCGCTCCGACCTGACGCCGCTCGACGTGGTGATGACGGCCAAGAACGCCGCCCTCGAGCCGTGGTGGCACCGCTACGACGACGCCGACCGCGAGCGGGCCCGGTCGTGCCTGGCCCAGGTCGGCATCGGCCACCTCGCCGAGCGCAGCTTCTCGACGCTGTCCTCGGGCGAGCGCCAACGGGTGCTCCTGGCCCGCACCCTGATGCCAGAGCCCGGCCTCCTGCTCCTCGACGAGCCCACCGCGGGCCTCGACCTCGCCGGCCGCGAGGACCTCGTCGCCGGCCTGGCCGAGCTGGCCGCCGACCCGGCCACCCCCGCCACCGTGCTCGTGACCCACCACGTCGAGGAGATCCCCGACGGGTTCACCCACCTGCTGCTGCTCGCCGACGGGCGGGTGTCGGCCGCCGGGCCCATCGACGAGGTGCTCGACGCGGAGGCGCTCTCGTCCTGCTTCGGGCTCCCTCTCGGGCTCGAGCACCGCCACGGGCGATGGTGGGCCTGGTCGACCCG
>CAMFLJ010000038.1 GCA_945957335.1 uncultured Actinomycetes bacterium
GGCCGGCCACGGCCATGCCGACGCCGCAGCCGACGAGGGCGGTGAGCAGCAGCTCGGCGAAGGGGGCGTCATCGGCGGTGACGAGCTTCAGCACGACGAGGGCGAGGGTGGCCCCGATCGGGTCGATGACGATGCCCTCCCACCGCAGGATCGTGGCGGTGGGCTCGCGGGGCCGCACGACGTGCAGCAGCGGGCCCACGACGGTGGGGCCGCTGACCACCAGGAGGGCGCCCAGCAGCAGGCAGAGGTTGGTCGGGAGGTCGAACAGCAGCCCGGCGGCGATCGTGCCGGCGAGGCACGTGACGGCCACGCCGATGGTGACGAGCTGCACGACCGGTCGGGGGCCTCGGCGGCGCAGCTCCTTGATGTCGAGGCCGAGGCCGCCCTCGAAGAGCAGCAGCGACACGGCCATCGAGACGATCGTGAACAGTGAGTCGCCGAAGATCTCGTCCGGGTTGATGATGCCGAGCCACGGGCCGGCGGCGAGCCCGGCGGCGATGAGCAGGAGGATGGCGGGGACCCGGATGCGCCGGGCCAGCCACTGCATCCCGACCCCCAGCACCACGATGGCGCCCAGGCCCACCATCACGTCGTCGCCCACGTCGCGAAGGTAGTGCTCGCAAATGACCTGCGACGGAGGGGCAACCGCGCCAGGATGGCGAACGCACCGGCGGCGGGCAGACTTCTGCGAGCGCCCACCACCCGGGGACGGCGAGCCACAGGAGACTCCACATGACCGCACCCATCGCAGCCCCTCCCGCCATCGCGGCGCGAGCCGTCGACGCCACCAAGGTCTACGGCAAGGGCGACACCGAGGTGCGGGCCCTCGACGGGGTCACCGTCGACTTCCCGGCCCACGCCTTCACCGCGATCATGGGGCCCTCGGGGTCGGGCAAGTCCACGCTCATGCAGTGCGTGGCGGGCCTCGACACGCTCACGTCGGGCCAGGTCTTCATCGGCGACGCGGAGCTGAGCAGCCTCTCCGAGAAGCAGCTCACGCTCCTGCGGCGCGACAAGATCGGCTTCGTGTTCCAGGCGTTCAACCTGGTGCCCACCCTCACCGCCGAGGAGAACATCACCCTCCCGATGGACCTCGCCGGGCGCAAGCCCGACAAGGAGTGGCTCGACCAGGTCGTGCGCACCGTCGGCCTCGCCGATCGCCTGCACCACCGCCCGAGCGAGCTCTCGGGTGGCCAGCAGCAGCGCGTGGCGGTGGCCCGTGCCCTGGCCAGCCGGCCCGAGATCATCTTCGGCGACGAGCCCACCGGCAACCTCGACAGCCGCGCCGGCGCCGAGATCCTCAGCTTCCTTCGTGACGCGGTGAAGCAGATGGGCCAGACGGTCGTCATGGTCACCCACGACCCCACGGCGGCGAGCTACGCCGACCACGTGCTGTTCCTGGCCGACGGCAAGATCGTCGACCGCATGGACGAGCCCACCGCTGATGCGGTGCTCGACCGCATCAAGCAGTTCGGTCGCTAGGCGCCGACGTGCTCCACGTCACCTGGAAGGGCCTGCTGGCCCACAAGATCCGCCTGGCGACGACGGCGATCGCCGTGCTCATCGGCGTCGCCTTCATGGCCGGCACGCTCGTGCTCACCGCCACCATCGGGTCGACCTTCGACGGGCTCTACGCCGACATCAACGCCGGCACCGACGTGGTGGTGCGCGGCGCCCAGTCGGTGAACGCCGGCTTCGGCGACGTGCGCGGTCCGGTGCCCGAGTCGGTGCTCGCCACCGTCCAGGGCGTCCCCGGCGTGCGCATCGCCGAGGGCAACGTCAACGGCTACGCGCAGTACGTCGGCAAGGACGGCAAGGCCGTCGGCAACCCCAACCGGGGTGCTCCCACCCTCGGCTTCGCGTGGTCCGACGACCAGTCCCTCAACCCGCTCCGCCTGGCGACGGGCACGGCGCCGACGAAACCCGACGACGTGGTGGTCGACAAGGCCACCGCCGACAAGGAGGGGTTCGCGGTCGGTGACCGGGTCACGATCCTGACCCAGTCCGGTTCGGAGCAGTTCACGGTCTCCGGCATCGCCCGGTTCGGCAACGTCGACAGCCCCCTCGGTGCCACCCTCGCGGTCTTCACCACCCCGACCGCCCAGCGGGTGCTCGGCCTTCCTGGTCAGTTCAGCGCGGTCGCGGCCGCCGCCGATCCCGGGATCAGCCAGCAGGAGCTGGCGTCGCGTGTCCAGGAGGTCCTTCCCGACGGGCTCGAGGCCGTCACCGGCAAGGACCTCACGCAGGAGCAGCAGAGCCAGACCCGCCAGATCGTGGGCTCGTTCTCCACGTTCCTTCTCGTGTTCGCGGGGGTCGCCCTCTTCGTGGGCTGCTTCCTCATCTACAACACGTTCTCGATCATCGTCGCCCAGCGGTCCCGGGAGATGGCCCTGTTGAGAGCCATCGGCGCCGCCCGCCGGCAGGTCCTCACGTCGGTCCTCGTCGAGGCCCTCATCACGGGCTTCGTCGCCTCCGCAGTCGGTGTCGTCGTCGGCATGGGTGTCGCCGTCGGACTCCGGAGCCTGCTGTCGGCGTTCGGCTTCGGCATCCCGGCCACGGGGCTCACGGTCGAGCCCAGCGCGGTCGTCGTGCCGATCCTGGTCGGCGTCCTGATCACGGTGGCCTCGGCGTTCTTCCCCGCCCGCAAGGCGTCGAAGGTGCCCCCGGTGGCGGCGATGCGCTCGGTGCAGATCGACGAGTCGAGCCGGTCGATCACCCGCATGATCCTCGGTGCGCTCATCCTCGGGCTGGGCATCCTCCAGCTGTTCATCGGCCTGGTGTCGAGGCCCGACAACGCACTGCTCATCGTGGGCGGTGGCGTGGTGTTCACGTTCCTCGGCGTCGCGGCGCTCGGCCCCGTGATCGCCCGGCCCGTCGCCCGGGTGATCGGCTGGCCGATCGCCCGGCTGCGGCACATGCCCGGTGTGATCGCCCGTGACAACGCCATGCGCAACCCCAAGCGCACTGCGTCCACCGCGGCCGCGCTGATGATCGGCGTCGGGCTCGTCGCGTTCATCCTCATCTTCTGGTCGTCGGCGACCGACTCGATCCGGGGCGTGGTGAACAAGGGCTTCGTCGGCGACTTCGTCGTCCAGTCGAACGCGGGCTTCGATGGTGGCCTGCCGCCGTCCGTCGCCACCCAGATCGGTGCCCTGCCCGAGGTCGCCACCGTCGCCGAGACCCGCAACGTGGTCGCCGCTGTCAATGGCAACGGTGCCTTCATGCTCGCGGTGAACCCGCAGTCGTTCGGCTCGCTCGCCGACCTGCAGGTCAAGGAAGGCACGCTCGATGCCCTCGCCGAGAACGGCACCATCGCCGTCTACGACCAGACCGCCAAGGACAAGGGCTGGGTGGTCGGTGACACGGTGCCCGTGACATTCCCCGTGAGCGGTCCGCAGCAGCTGAAGGTCGTCGCCACGTTCGGGGAGCAGAACATCGGTGGCACCTATCTGATCGGCCTACCCACGGCCGAGGCCAACACTGCGGTGCAGGTCGACAACTCGGTCTACGTGAAGCTGGCCCCCGGGGTGTCGGCCGAGGCCGGTCGCAAGGCGATCGAGACGGTGACCGACACCTATCCGAACGCCCAGGTGCAGGACAAGGTCGAGTTCGCCGACTCCATCGTCGGCCAGGTCACGTCGCTGCTCCTGTTCGTGATCGTGCTTCTCCTGCTGGCGGTGGTCATCGCCCTCATCGGCATCGCCAACACCCTCGCCCTGTCGATCTTCGAGCGCACTCGTGAGATCGGCCTGCTCCGGGCGGTCGGCATGACCCGGACCCAGGTCCGGTCGGCCGTGCGCTGGGAGTCGGTGATCATGGCGCTGCTGGGCACGGCGTTGGGTCTCGTCATCGGGCTCTTCTTCGGTTGGGCGCTGATCCAGGCCTTGTCGGACCAGGGCTTCGACACGTTCTCGGTGCCGATCCCCTTGCTGGTCCTGGTCGTCCTCGTCGCCTTCGGCGCCGGCGTCCTGGCTGCGGTGTTCCCCGCCCGGCGGGCCTCGAACCTGAACGTGCTCGACGCGATCTCTTCGGAGTAGTCGCCCACTCGCCGACGGACGCGGAAGGGCCCCGGACCGCTCGGTCCGGGGCCCTTCTCGACTGTCGCCGTCGGCCCGGCCGGTGGGTCAGCGCTCGAGGCGCTCGAGCAGGGTCACGGTGACGGTGAAGGTCGTGTCGAGCTCGCTCATCGTTCCGTTCCTCCCAGGCGGTCACCGAACGCCCGCGATCCTGTGGGGACACCAGGCGCGCGCAGATGGGACCGCGCCCTCGGCCGCGACTCATCGCCCGGCTCACTCCCGGACGAGCACCAGCTTCAGGCTCGGGAACACGAACGACGCGAGGAACAGCGGCAGGAACCGCTTGCCCGTGGCCCGGAACGCGACGGTCTCGCCATCCGTGGCGTCGAACTCCTTGGTTCCGCTGCGGTCACGGCCGCATCGCACCCGGAGGGTGTGGTGGCCGGCGTCCACGGCCAGCTTCACGGAGCCGTTCATCTCCACCGACCCGACGCTCTGGCCGTCGACGAGGATCTCGTAGGTGCCGCGCCGGACCTCGGCCCCGATCGCAGAGTGGCTCACCTTCAAGGTCGCGCTCACCTCGGGACCACCTCCTTCATCCGGGCCATCCAGGCACCCGGGCTCGCGGGCGCTGGCCAGAACGTACCGTGGCACGTCCTTGCCGGGCCGGGCTGTACGTTCGCGACCCGAGAGGAGCCCGGACGGACCATGGCGCTGCTGTACTCGATCCTGGTGCTCGGCCTCCTGGCGAGCTTCTCGCCGAGCACGATCATCGTGTTCATCCTCCTGCTGGCCACCAAGCGGGCCTCGGTCAACGGCGCCGCCTTCCTGGTGGGCTGGTCGCTGTCGTTGATCGTGGTGTTCGTCGCCAGCTACGCCCTCGGTGGCACCCACACGGCGTCGAAGGGATCGGGCCACGCGGCGCTGAACGTGGTCGAGGTGGTGTTCGGCGTCGGGCTCGTCCTGCTGGGGGTGCGCGAGTGGCGACGCCGGGACCGCCCCTCCGAGCCGTCACCCCGGACGAAGGGGCTGGAGGGCCGCCTGGTCGACCTGCGCCCGATCGAGGCGGCGACGCTCGGTGTGTGGGAGCAGCCGTGGACGCTCACCGCGGCAGCGGCGATCGTGGTCGCCAACCACCACTCGGCGGTGCTCGTGGCCATCCTCGCGTTCCTCGTGTTCACCTTCGTCTCGACGGCCACGGTCGGGCTCGTCTACGCCTACTTCCACCGCGAGCCGGGCGTGGCCGAGCAGCGGCTCGACGACCTGCGGAAGTGGCTCGTCTCGAAGGGGCCGACGCTCCTCGCGCTCGTGTCGTTCGTCGTGGGGCTGTACCTCGTCGCCGACGGGACGTGGTCGCTGCTGGGGTGACACCCGCGGACCGCCCGGCAACCGACCTCCGGTCCGTGGCGCCTCGTGGCGGCTACCTCGGCTCGCGCCCGAGGAAGGGCGTCTTCTTCCCCGGGCACACCTTCCACTCGGAGCCTTCGACCTTCATCTCGACGTACCGGGGGAGCACGCCACTCTCCATCTGGATGTCGGTGCCGAAGGACGGGATTCGTTTGGCCGAACGATCGGTGCCTCTGCCGGCGAGTCTCCGTGGGAGGATCGCTGGCGTCCCCGAGGTCGACGGCGGAGGTGCGGGTGGGATCGATGGCCGCGGCACTGCCCATCGTCGGCGCGGTCGCCGTGGGAGCGGTGGCGGTGCTGGCGTGGACGTGGCAACACCGAACCACCGGCAAGCTCGTGGACGACCTCCGATCGGTCGAGGGCTCTTCGATCACCCTCACCCTGATCGGCCGCCAACAGGGCTCGACGACCTTGTTCGGGGTCTCCTGCCGTCTGATCTCGATCGATCGACGTGGCCTCGTGATCGAACCTCAGGAGCCCCTCCCGAGACGGATCCTGAGGCGGGCGCGAACTCGCGATGGTGCCGTCGTCGTGCCCTTGAGGATGGTGGCGCTCGCCGACACACCACGCGGTCGGGTGAGCGCCGCAGGATGGGACACCATCGTCGACATCGGGGGAACGGAGCGCACCGCCGACGGGCAGCCTCACCCGCCGAGGGCGAAGGCGGCCGGTGGTCGTTTCGGTCCGGGATCGCCGCTGCGCCTCGCCCTGGTGGTACCCGGCGTCGCGCTCGCGATCGTCATCGGCCTGCTCCTGCCGGGAGGAGGCGTGACCCTGCGGGCCATCGTCGTCGTTCCCCTCGCCGTCGTCGTGCTCTACCTGGCGCGGCGCAACCGCGTGTGAGCAGGCCCGACGTCGTGTTGATCCTGAGCAGCGGCCGGTCGTGGCGTGAGGCATGGCAATCGGTTCGAGCCATGCCCCACCGCGGGCTACGTGGCTGCGACGACCTTTGGACGAACGACGACCAGGTAGTACACGGCGAGCACGAACCCGACGACACCGCAGAGCAGGGTGAAGATCAGGATCTGCAGGAGCCACGTGGTCTTCGAGGATCCGGCCGACGAGAACGCCGTGTCGGGTCGGCCGGCGATGTCGACGATCGCCCAGATCGGGATCCCGAGCCCCACCAGCACCACGAGTCCCACGATGAAGATGTCAGGTCCGAAGATCTCCGCCAGCAACCGCCCGCCCCTTCGCTTCCGCCTTGGAGGCTGAAGCTACTCGTGGGCCAGCAGGATCGGCGGCCGTTCGCCTGCAAGGAGGCGACGTCCAGGTAGGGAACGACTGGCGAGCATCGATCGCGAGCGCGAAGCGGCGACTCGTCAGGAGCTCTGCTGCTGGCCTTGGAGGAGCGCGTAGAGATCTGGAGGGCCGCCTGGGTCCTGAATCATGTTCCAGATGAGCGTGCCGTCTTGGGCGTAGTAGCCGGGGATCACACCCGGAATGTTGTTCATGGGCATCCAGGCGAGAACCCGACAATCCTCATGGGTCGTTGGATCGCCGCCGACGAGCGCGGACAGCTGCTCGAGCCGGGTGCCCGTCTCGGTGGGCGTGGGGCACGGATCTCCGACACGGAGCCCTGACCGTTCGCTCTCCTCGTCGATGAGCCCCGCCATGATCGACTCGGCGCCCTCGACGGTGGTCGTGTGCCCGGATGGGTCGCACTGCGGATACTCGTACGGCATGACCTTGCTGTTCGCGTCGAGAGGAACCGGCTCGAGTGTCCCGTGCGCCCCCGGCAGCAGGATCGAGAAGAAGCGGGAGGTCTCGACCCCGTCAGGCTGCACCGTCTCGGCGATGTAGGTCTGGCCGGTCTCGGGCACGGTGAAGCGCACATAGGGAACATCCGCGGGGACACTGCCGTACTGCAGGAACCCTGTCGTGCCGTCTGCGAGGCTGACCTCGGAAGTCCCCCCGCCGCCACCGTTCGCGCAGGACCCGACGATGAACCGGGTGAGCTCGAGATCGGACCCGTCTCGGAGGACCTTGACCACGGTCTCGTTCGCGGAGCTGATCCTCTCGTCCACCCCTAGGCAGGTGCCTGCGGCAAGTGGCCCCTCGAAACGCACCGTGCCCGTGAGCGTCCCATCTCCACACGTCCCTGGCGCGCCGAACGAGTCCACACGACGTGGGCTCGTCGGTGTGCTGATCTGCACTGATCCTCTGTCATCGGAGGGCAAGGCACGGCCACCGAGGATTCCAGCCGCAACCACGACCAGCGCGGCAGCGGCGAGCGTGAGTGGGCGACGCCACCGTGAACCCGGTTCGCTGGGGCCCAACGGGTGCTCGATCACATCGGCGAGCTCGACCCTGCCAGCGTCGTCGATCAGTCGGGCGAGCTGTTCGGAGAGGTCAGTCATCGGACACCGCCTCCAGGTTGCGACGCAGCCGGGCGAGCCCCCGGTCGAGGTGGCTCTGGACGCTGCTCTGTGATGTTCCTGTCAGTTCGGCGACCTCGCGATGGGTCCAGCCGAAGCCGTGGACGAGCACGACCGCCAGTCGTTGGCGCTCGCTCAGTGAGCTGAGCGCCGTGGCGAGGCCCGGCTCGACGAGCGGCTCCTCATGCGTCGGGATCTCGAAGACCGGGCGCCGCTTCCGCGGGCGGGTCCTCGATTGACCGACCCGGTAGAGGTACCCGAGCGGGTTCGTCATCGCCTCGACCTCTCCCCAGTGCTCCCAGGCCCAGGCCAGCGCTTCTCCGCAGGCTTCCAGCCCTCGGGCCGATCCGTACGCGGCGATCAGCGCTCGACGCAGACGCGGCTCAGCGAACGCGAAGAACTCGCTGAACGCCCCGTCTGCGTCGGGCTGCTGCACCGCTTCCGCCGATCCTTCGTGGAGAGCCATCTACAGAGAGAGAGCATCCAACCAGAGGCTTCCACGACAGCGCCGTATGGAAGTGCCGTGGGACGGTCGAGGTCGGGGCGAAGCGTGCCGATCGCCTCGTCACAGGCACACGCGGAAGGGCCCCGGACCGCTCGGTCCGGGGCCCTCTCGGTCTCGCAGTGCCGCCGCAGCGGCCCGGGCTCAGCCCTGGGCGCCGCTGATGACCTCGACGATCTTCTTGATCTCGCCGCCGTTGTCGAACGGCACGAGGTAGCCGGTCTCGTCGCGGATGGTCTCGAGGTTCTCGGCGATGCCCTCGGCCGTGATCTTCGGGTCGTAGTAGCCGGGGGTGAGCCCGACGAAGAAGCGGGAGATGAGGCCACCGGCGGCGGAGTACACCTCGCCGGTCACCTCGCACGCCTCGGACGCCAGGTAGGCCACGAGCGGGCTGACCAGCGCCGGGTCGAGGGCCTCGCCCACGTCGCCGAACATGTCCTCGGTCATGCGGGTGAGCGCGACCGGGGCGATGGCGTTGGCCTTGATGTTGTTCTTGCGGCCCTCGATGGCGAGCACGTTGGTGAGCCCGACCAGGCCCATCTTGGCGGCGCCGTAGTTCGACTGGCCGAAGTTGCCGAGGATGCCGGAGTTCGACGAGGTCGACACGATGCGGCCGTAGCCCTTCTCGCGCATGATGCGGAAGGCGGGCTGGGTGACGTA
The DNA here is from genome assembly GCA_945957335.1 of uncultured Actinomycetes bacterium. Lineage (GTDB taxonomy): Bacteria > Actinomycetota > Acidimicrobiia > Acidimicrobiales > Acidimicrobilacustridaceae > CAMFLJ01. The sequence goes on from CAMFLJ010000038.1 coordinate 8,964, forward strand.
GAAGGCGCCGAGCAGGTGCACCTGGATGACGGCCTCGATCATCGCCTGGTCGAGGTTGTGGAACGACTTGTCGCGCAGGATGCCGGCGTTGTTGACGACGACGTCGACCGTGCCGAAGGCGTCGACCGCAGTCTGCACGACGGCGGCGCCACCCTCGGGCGTGGCGACCGAGTTGGTGTCGGCCACGGCCTCGCCGCCGAGGTCCTGGATCTCCTGGACGACGGACTGCGCGGGGCCGACGTCGCCGCCCTCGCCGTTGACCGAGCCGCCGAGGTCGTTCACCACGATGCGAGCGCCGCGACGGGCGAGCTCGAGGGCGTGCTGGCGGCCGAGGCCGCCGCCGGCGCCGGTGATGATGGCGACCTTGCCGTCGAAGCCGATGTCTGCCATTGCGATGAGCCTCCTCGGCGCGATGTCGCCGGGACTGAGTGGGGCACGGACCGGACGAGGTTAGCCAGCGGCCCTGGAGGCTCCCGAATCGGAGCCGCCGCCCGCCGTTCGGTAGCGTGGCCGCCCATGAGCCCGACCATCAGCACCGACAGGAAGTTCAAGCGCCGCCAGAAGGTCGTGGCCACCGCCGACCTGCCGGGCGTCCCGGCCGGCACCTTCGGCAAGGTCTGGTTCGTCTCGGGCGTCACCTGGATCCGCTACCACGTCGACTTCGAGAACGGCGTCGAGATCGCCAACGTCGACGGCAACGACCTGCGCGACCGCAAGGAGTACCTCGCCGAGCAGCAGGCCACCGAGGCCGAGCAGCTCGCCGCCGAGCGCCAGGCCGCCTCGGCCGCCCGCCGCGAGGAGCTGCTGGCGAACCTCGCCGACGGCCCCGCGGGGCACTGACCCGCTGATCCACCGAGCCGCACCCCGGGGGCGTGCCGCCGCCGGGCCACACCTCCGAGGGGAGCCCCGATGAAGCTGGGCATGCAGATCGACTACGCCGGGGGCTTCAAGGAGTCGGCCCAGAAGGTGGCGGCCTACGAGAAGGCCGGGCTCGACATCGCCTGGGTGGCGGAGGCCTACGGCTTCGACGGCCCCAGCTTCATGGGTTACCTGGCAGCCACCACCGAGACCATCACCATCGCCTCGGGCATCCTGCCGATCTACACCCGCACGCCCACGTTGATGGCGATGACGGCGGCCGGCATGGACGCCCTCACCGACGGCCGCTTCATCCTCGGCCTCGGTGCGTCGGGCCCGCAGGTGATCGAGGGATTCCATGGCGTGAAGTACGACGCCCCGCTCGGTCGCACCCGCGAGATCATCGAGATCTGCCGCCAGGTCTGGACCCGCGAGCGCGTGGTTCACGACGGCCGCTACTACCACCTGCCGCTGCCGGCGGGTGAGGGCACCGGGCTCGGCAAGCCGCTGAAGATCATCGCCAAGCCGGTGCGCGAGCGCATCCCGATCTGGATCGCCTCGCTCGGCCCCAAGAACGTCGAGCTCACCGCCGAGGTCGCCGAGGGCTGGCTGCCGATCTTCTACCTGCCGGAGCGGGCCCGCGACGTGTGGGGCGCCGACCTCGACGCCGGCGCGGCCAAGCGCGACCCCTCGCTCGGCACCCTCGAGATCGCCGCCGGCGGCCTGGTGGCCATCGGCGACGATGCCGCCGGGGTGGCCGAGCTGATGCGCCCCATGGCGGCGCTCTACATCGGTGGCATGGGCGCCAAGGGGAAGAACTTCTACAACGACCTCATGTGCCGCTACGGGTATGAGGAGGAGGCCGAGAAGATCCAGGACCTCTACCTCGACGGCAAGAAGGACGAGGCCGCCGCGCTCGTGCCGGCCGACTTCCTGCAGATGATCAACCTCTGCGGCCCCGAGGGCTTCGTGAAGGAGCGCATCGCGGCGTTCGAGGAGGCCGGCGTCACGGTGCTCAACATCACGCCTGTCGGCGGCGACCCGCTCGCCACCATCGAGACCCTCAAGTCCTGGACCTCCTAGGCCCTCTGGTGCAGCTCGTCGCTCCTGGGTGCACGAACTGAACCAGAGGTGCCGGGCCGTCGTGCTCAGCGCAGGGAGGCGACGCGGTCGAGGACGGCCTCGGCCTCGGCCACGAACGAGCGGACGAGGTCACCGGCGGGCACGAGCTCGTCGATGGCCCCGACGCCCTGCCCGGCGGGCCAGAACTCGCGTTCGGGGTCGACCGGCGTGTCCGGCCCGGCGCCGAGGTGGTTCACCCCGTCCTCGATCGACTGGATGAACTGCGCGGGGAACGGCTTCACCTCGAGGCTGCCGTCCTCGTAGCCCTGCGTGTAGGCGTTGCGGTTCACCCGGCACGTCTTGCCCGTGAAGGCCCGGGTCACGACGGTGTCGTCCTCGTGCATCTCGAGGAGGCGCTCCTTGTAGCCCGGGGTGCCCCACGCCTCGGGCGTGGCGATGAAGCGGGTGCCCACCCACACGCCGTCGGCGCCGAGGCTGAGCGCGGCGGCCAGGCCCCGACCGTCGACGATGCCGCCGGCGGCCACGACCGGAACCCTGCCCTCGACCGCGTCGACCACCTGGGGCACCAGCGCGAGGGTGGCGACGGTGCCGGTGTGCCCGCCGGCCTCGGTGCCCTGGGCCACCACGAGGTCGCACCCGGCGGCCACCGCGGCCACCGCGTGGCGGACCTTGCCGCACATCGAGGCCACCAGCACGTTGTTGTCGTGGCAGAGGTCGACGACGTCACGGGGCACGCCGAGCCCGGCCACGAACACCCGGCCGCCGTGGTCGATGATCGCCTGCACCTGGGCGGGCATGTCGCCCGGCATGGCGGTGAGGAGGTCGACACCGAACGGCTTGGTGGTGCGCTCGCGGACGAGGTCCATCTCGGCCACCATCCGGTCGAGGCTCATGGTGGACGCGCCCATGCAGCCGAAGCCTCCGGCCTCGCTCACGGCGGCGACGAGCTCGTGGTAGCTCACGCCCCCCATGCCGGCGAGCATCACGGGGTGCTCGATCTCGAGGAGGTCGGTCAGAGGTGTGCGCACACCGTCAACGGTAGGCGCCGGGCCCGGTGAACATCCCCTTGTGCCAGCGCTGTGGCGTGAGCAGGAGCGCCCGGGGGTAGTCCTCGAAGAGCCAGCGGGCGAAGTTGCGGCGGGTCCAGTCGGTGAGGCCTGCGACCCGCACCGCGCCCCGCGCCCCGAGCGGCTTCGAAAGGATCCACGAGAGGCGCTCGGCGAAGCGGTGGTCGACGGCGAGGTCGCGGTGCACCTCGTGCTCGTAGGCCCGCCGGATGGCCTCGGCGTCGCCGCGGTGGCCGAGGATCGCCTCGGCCGCCCAGCGCCCGGTGGCCAGGGCCTGGCCGATGCCCTCACCGGTCATCGGGTCGGTCGCGGTGGCGGCGTCACCGACGAACAGGGCGTGGCCGGCGCCGAGCACGGCCCGGTCGACGCGAGCGGGGATCGGCCACGCCCGGTGCGGTCCCTCGGCGACGGCGTCAGGACCGAGGAACGATCGGATGTGGGGACGGGCCAGCAGCTCGCGCCACAGGGCGCCCATGTCGGAGACCTTGTAGCTGCCGCCGCGCAGGATGCCGTAGCCGACGTTGGCCGCCCCGCCGGCGAGCGGGAACGACCACGCGTAGCCGGGCAGGAGGTCGGGCTCGAACCACACGATGAGCTCGTTCGCCGCCCGCTCGGACACGCCGGTGACGTACTGCCGGAAGGCGTGCCACTCGCCGCGGTAGGTCGGGTCGGCCAGGCCGAGGGCCCGGCGCAGCGGCGACCACATCCCGTCGGCACCGATCACGGTCGTGGCCCGCACGGTGCCGAGGCCGTCGATGTCGAGGTCGATCCCGTCGCTGTGCTCGGTGGCGGCCTTCAGGGCGTGGCCCTCGAGCACCTCGGCGCCGGCGTCGCGGGCGAGGGCGACGAGGGCGGCGTCGAGCTCACGCCGTCGAGCCACCGCGCCGTACAGGCCGCCGTGGCGGGGGAGGGGGAAGGTGACCTCACGGCCCGAGGGCGAGCGCACGAGCACGTCGTCGACCTCGATCCACGAGGGCACGTCCGCCGGGTCGAGCCCGAGGGCGTCGAGCTCGCGCAGCGCGGCGGTGGTGAGCCCGTCGCCGCAGATCTTCTCGCGGGGGAACGTGGCCTTGTCGACCACCAGCACCTCGACCCCCGAGCGCGCCAACTTCGTGGCGGCGGCCGACCCTGATGGGCCGGCACCGACCACGACGACGTCGGTGGTGCGGGTCGGGGGGAGCACGGCCGGGCAGGCTACGGCCCCTGCGGCGGTCGTTCGTAGTCGGCGCTCAGTCGTAGTCGCGGAGCCGGGCCTCGACCTTGGCCAGCAGGCGGGCGAGCTCGGTGCCGCCGCCGTCGCCTCCACCGACCGCTCCGACCGAGGGGAGGGCGGTGGCCTCACTGGCCCGCAGGATGTCGTCGCTGCTCTTCACCCGCTCGTCGACGCGGCCGCCCTGGCCCGTCCAGTCGATCGGGGAGGAGTGGCCGGCCGGTGCGCCGGCACCGGCGAAGGCCGGCTCGGAGCGATCGGCGAACGACGGAGCCGAGATGAAGTCGTCGACGTCGATGACCGGCGGCTCGTCCACCACGGGGGCGGGGGGAGCGGCATCGATGACGGGGGCCGGGGTGGGCTCGTCCTTGAGGAAGAGCGACGCCACGAGGGCCTCGGTGTCCTGCGGCTCGGAGCTGCGCAGCGGGCGGGACACGGCGACGGAGGGATCGGCGGGCTGGGGCACCTCGGCGCCGTTCGGCACGGGGGTGGCGGGGCCGGAGCTGCGAGGGGCGACGGGCGGCGCCACCGACGGGGCGGAACCGAGCACCGGAGCCGACGGGGTGGCACGGTCGAAGTCGTCGCCGGGGCTGCTGGCGCCCCACTCGGCGAAGAGGTCCTCGGCGGCCAGCTCGCTGTCGAGGGTCTCCTGCTCCCAGTCGGCCATGCCGGCGCGCTCCTCGCGGGCGGCGGCGCGGCGCGCCAGGAGGGCAGCGATCATGAGCCCGCTCAGCAGGACGAGCGACCCGGTGAGCAGGTCGGTCTCCCTGTAGACCACGACGGCGCCGGCGACCACGAGCGCCACGACGACCACGGCTGCTGCCATCTTGAGGATCCTGGACACGGCTTCGACCTCCACACGACACGACCGGATCGACCGGTCCCGCCTTCTACATCGGCGTCAGGTGGGCCGAGGTGAAGCAGGATCTGCGCGTTGTGGGCCGTAGCCCTCCGCGACCTCGCCGGGCTCGAGGGGCCGCATCATGAGGTCGACGGCCAGCCAGAGGGTCTTGGAGAAGGGCAGGAACACGATCGGGACGATCACGGCGACGGCGACGGCCGCCACCGCGATGGCGCCCATGGGCGGGTCGGGCCAGGTGATCAGCACCCCGCCGAGCAGCACGACGAGCAGGGCACCGAAGCTCACGATGGTGTTGACGCCGATGTCGCCGGACCACTGGCCCTCGATGCGGTCGAATTTGAGGTTGCAGCGCGGGCAGCGCTCCTTCATCCAGAACCAGCGCCGGAAGAGGTGCCCGGAGCCGCACACGCCGCAGTGCTTGATCCAGCCCCGCAGGAACACCCGACCCGGGCGCTCGGAGGGCACGACGGCACCCTTGGCGAGGCCGGTCGTGTAGGTCTTCTTCACGCGGGTGGTGGGCGGGCTCACCCGGCCATGCTGCGTGGGCTGCGGGCCGGTCGCAACCTGACGAAGGTCCCGAATCGCGTTCGGTGCGACCGATGGCTCAGAAGTCGAGGTCGGGGTCGACGTGGGTGATGTCGAGCGGCGTGTCGGGGATGCGCCCGGCGACGAGGTCGGGGAGGAACTCGCGCAGCCGGCGGGGGAGCACCGGGTCGGGGGCGTCGAGCAGCTCGTCGAGGGCCCACCATCGGTGGCCACCGAACGCCATGGCCTCGAACGCCTCGAGCCCGCCGGGGCGGATCGTCGACAGGTCGATGCGGTCGGTCCACGCCACGTGCACGTGCTCGTGCTGGTCGAACTTCCAGCCCGCGAACTTGAAGCGGGCGTGCTGGGTCCAGACGCACGGACCGATCTCCGCACCGACGATGCCGGTCTCCTCGTAGAGCTCGCGACGGGCGGCTTCGGCACTGGTCTCGCCCGGGTCGATGCCGCCACCGGGGATCTCCCACCAGTGGCCCTTGGACGCGTCGGCCGGGTCGCGGGCCTGGAGGAGCAGCACGTGCCCGTCGCGGTCGAGCACCACCACCCGGGCGGCGGTGCGGCGCAGCACCCAGTCGCTCATCGGCCATCCTCCTCGGGCACCCAGGCCATCCAGCGCACGTGCGGGTGGCAGAGGGCGAGCGCCTCGTCGTGGGCCCGACCGTCGCGCCAGGTGCGCAGGCCCAGGACCGTACCGGTGCCGTCGCCCTCGGCGTCGCCGCATGCCGCGACCGCGCCGGGCACCTCGGGGATCCACGGGGTCGCTCGCGGCTCCTCGGCAGTGACCAGCGCGAGGTCGCGTGCGGCCCCGACGCCGTCGAGCGCGGCGAGCACCGCGGCTCGTCCGTCGCGCCCGAGGTAGGCCAGGGCCCAGGTGGCGATCACCACGGGGATGACGTCGTCGGGCAGCGACGCGACCAGCGGCGCCAGGTCGGTGACGGCGTCGCCGGTGACCAGCGGCGGCGGGTCGGTGCGGGCGAGGGCGATGGCCGCCGCCAGCCGCTCGGGCCGGTCGGGCACCCCGGGCCACACGCATGCGGAGAGCCACCGGCAGGCGTCGTCGTCCGTCACGTCGACGGGGCTGAGGTCGAGCCCCGTCCGTGAGGCGATGGTGAGCGGCAGCGGCTCGAGCGGAGGGTCGGCGGGGCCGCGGAGCTCGCACGACAGCTGCACCGGTGAGCCCGGCGCGCCGAGCGCACCGACCTCGACCTCGTCGCGCCGGTAGGTGGCCCGGTAGCGGTCGAGGAGGAGGTTCAGCCCGGCGCTGGGGCCGAGCTCGACGAGGGCGAGGGGGCGGTCGTCGCCCGCCGCGGCGGCGTCGGCCCGCACCCGCCCGAGGGCCACCAGGAGCGCGGCGCTGCGGCCGACCTCGTTGGTCTGGATCGACCGGGTGCGCATGCGCTCGAGGATCTCGTCGGTGCGGGTGTGGAGGAGCTCACGGAAGGGCGGCCACGGGTCCGCGTCGGAGCCTCCGGCGTAGATCGCCCCGAGCTCCCCGCCGAGCCCGGCCAGGACGAGGTCGTGGGTGGCGGCCAGGAACAGCACCGGGGTCCGGCCGGTCGGGGCGGCGTCGACCAGCAGGGCCAGCGACTCGTCGTCGTCGGCGATGGCCCGGGCGATGCGCTCGTAGATCGGGCTGTACCCGGCGAAGTCGTCGTCGGCGAGCACGCCGAAGCGATCGGCGAGCGCGGCCGTGTCGGGGTCGCTCACGGGTGCGGAGGCTATCGCCGCCCGTGTCGACGGGAAGGGGGTCGAGGGCCAAGATGGAGCGGTGCCGGTGACCACCTCGACGCTCTTGCGGCGGGGCGCCCGGCGCCGCTGCCCGGTGTGCGGTCACGGAGACCTCTTCCGTCACTGGGTGAGGATGGCGCCCCGCTGCTCCACCTGCGGCCTGGTGTTCCAGCGCGAGCCGGGCCAGTGGCTGGGCTCGTGGTTCCTCAACATCTGCCTGGCCCAGACGGTGGTGGTGCTGATCCTCGTCCTGGGCGTCGGCTTCTCCTGGCCCGACCCGCCGATCGTCGCCATCTCGCTCGCCGCGGCGGTGGCGGCGGTGGCCGTGCCGTTCGCCTTCTTCCCGTGGTCGCGCACGCTCTGGCTGGCCATCGACCTGGCCATGCGCCCGCTGGGCTTCGACGACGGGGTGGCGCCCGGCTTCGAGCTGCAGGACGACCTCGACCGCCTGCGCGACGAGCCCGGCGGCCACGGCACCGCTGCCTGAGCCGACCCGGCCCGAGGCGGGCGCCGCGCTCAGCCCGGGATGGTGTCGGGCAGGGCCGGCAGCTGGATCGTGCCCACGATCACCCGGAACTGCAGCGACTCGGCCTTGGCGTCGCCCTGGCCGCCGGTGCCGATGCGCTCGTAGCGGAGGGTGATGGTGGCCACCCCGGTGGTCCGCCCGGCGTAGGACACGATCTGCACCAGCGGGCCGGGCGCGGTCGTGGTGGTGCTGGGCGCCTCGGTTGTGGAGGTGGTGGCGCGCGTGGTGGTCGACCGGCCGACGGCGAGGGTGGTCGAGC